>NZ_JANS01000006.1:0-130801 GCF_000524255.1 Streptococcus sp. AS20
CCATAACTTAATCCGAGTTCAGACATACAAAAAGGGAGTGGGACAGAACTCAAAATTAAAAATTTTAAGTTCGTAGTCCCACCCCCGCAAAGATGATTAGGAACTCTTGCGAGCTTGAACAACGAAGAAAGAGTCCAATCAGCTACTGCGTCATTTGTTTATCACGAAACTCTTTCAGAAGTTGAAAACTTTTGTCCCAGCCTCCCTTTTTTCTTTGATTTTTTAGTCGATAAAGATGTAAATCTTTGTTCTGATCATATCAAACCTATTTTAGGAGGTTTTCCTATGAAAAAAGTAAAAATAATTCTTGTAACTATCTTACTTATCTTTTTAAATATCTTTGGACTAATTGCATTTTTGATATTATACTTTCGCAACAAAAATAAAGGAAAAGTAATATACCGCAAAAAATAATTAAACTACTTCGACAAAAGGTGAATTCAGTTTATGCTTTCACCTTTTTATTTATTACTTGACATTTTTCGTATTTACTTTATAATAGTTACCATATTATAAAGTAAAGGGTTACAATAATGAAGAAATCATTTACACTTGTCCTGCCAGCTATTGGTGCAGCTTTGATAACTGTCCTTGCTCAGATTACCATTCCTATCGGTCCAGTTCCTTTTGCTCTGCAAAATATGGCAGTTGGCTTAATAGCCACTATTTTTCATCGAAAAGAAGCTCTATTAGCAGTTACACTTTATCTTCTTTTAGGTGCTATTGGACTCCCTGTTTTTGCAGGCGGAAGTGGCGGATTGCAGGCACTTGTTGGACCAAACGCAGGCTATCTCTGGTTTTACTTGTTCTATGCTTTGGTAACAGCTGGTCTGATTTCAAAAGATAGCAGTTTTTTAACGATTTTCTTAGCCAATCTACTCGGAGATGCTCTGGTTTTTGTCGGCGGCGTACTTGGTTTAATGTTATTAGCAAGATTTAGCTTAGATAAAGCTATCACTGTTGGAATTATTCCTTTTATCCTACCAGATCTCATAAAACTTATCGTAATTAGTCTTGTTACTATTCCTATTTTTAAAAATTTAAAAAACCATCCTTACTTTAAGCTAATAAAATAAATATTGTACAAACAATCTTAAAACTCGCTCATAGCAGGTTATTTTTATATGACTCAAAAATTTTTTGAATTTTGTTCTTAACAAAAATGACTGATAGTCATATAATATTTTATATAAAAATGACCGGCGGTCACAAAAGGAGTTCACTATGCCTATTAGAAAAGCAATCCCAAGCGATATTCCAGTACTCAATCATCTTTTAGAGCAAGTCTTGCTTGTTCATCATAAAGTCCGACCAGATATTTTCAAAGAGAGTGGTCGCAAATTCAACGATGAACAGTTGAAAACACTGATGTCTCAGGAAAATACACCAATCTTTGTCTTTGAAAATGAAGAAGGAAAAATCTTAGGTCATCTCTTTTGTATCATTAAAGAACCACAAAGTCTCGCACAAACACCTATCAAAACGCTTTTTATTGAAGACCTTTGCGTTGATGAAAATGCTCGTGGTCAAAAAATTGGTGAGCAACTCTGCCATTTTGCAGAAGAATTTGCCCAAGAAATTGGCTGTTACAACTTAACCCTTGATGTATGGAATGATAATGTCGCTGCCTTGCGCTTTTATGAACGTTTAGATCTAAAGCCCCAACAAACAATCATGGAAAAAATTTTAAAGAAATAGGAAAAATTCATGAATTAGAGAGAAGAAAATAAAATGACTACACGGCAAACATTGCTAGATACAGCCGATCAATTGATTGCCCAAAATATTTTTGACTCTCTCTGCAGAAGAAACTACTAAAGGAGCTTTTTATAATGATTTCAAGAAAAATCTACTAAATACAAAAAACGGCTTAAACCGTTTTTTTTATACTCAATTCCAGCCGATTTTATGATAAAATTCTCTCTAAATTTACAATTATTTCTCTTAATTGTTTTGCAAGAATTTCAGGACTAGCAGTGATGCTCATTAATAAGGCATTTAAAGATTTCTCAAATTGATTGGGAAGAAGGCTTGCATGAGCTTTTGCATACGACATCATTCTCTTTTCGCCGGGGTGGGTCAATTCATTAACTGCAAAAATAATGTCAAAATAGGATTCTAAAAAAGCTGTAACACGGTGATTAACGCTAACAAAGTCTTTTCGTTTTGCTGCTTTTAAAATCTGCGTATCGTAGGACGGCAAATGTCCGGTTAACAAACTAAGATTTCGTGAAATGATATTGTCTTTTAATTTCGGAGGAAAAGGAACGTTAAACCGTTCTTGCAATTTACCTAATTCTCCATCCGCATCATACAGAATCTTGCAAGTTTTTAAATTGTGCCAAAAGCAGGTAGTGTAGCCATTCCCGGCTTGGTATTTTTCTATAACATTTTCAAGATCTGTTGCAAAATGACAGATATTCCTGTAAAGAATATCAATATCAACACCATTATTTAAGGTACAATCATCTTCCAATTCCCAAAACTGATTGCTCATTTCCATGTAAGAACAATATTTAGTTAAAATCGACTCTCGGCTATTTTCATCTGGAATGCTTGTGCAATAAATATATAAATCATAGTCCGAAGTCTCATCATAAGTTTCTCCACTACGAGAACCTCCTAAAGCAATAGCTGTCACTTCTGGCAAGTCAGAAAATGCTTTCCAAAGTTTCGCAAAAACTGTCATTATTTTCTCCTATGTCAAGTTATTTATAAAAAACTTTGCCCTTATTATACACCATATTTTTTGAAGAAGAAAGATTTACAAGATAAAAATAGAAGTGAGACTAAGAACTAAAATTTTTAGTTCTGTCTCACTCCTAGTTCTAGTATTACCGCACTTCTGCACCAATCGTTTCTTCAAGGGATTTTTGGATTTTTTCCATATAGCGAGCCACTTCTTCATCTTCCAAAGTATCCTCTGGATTTTGGAAAGTCAAAGTGTAGGCCATGGACTTCATACCAAGCCCAAGTTTTTCGCCTGAGAAAACATCAAACAATTTAATATCTGTCAAGCGCTTCACACGAGCAGCTTCAATAGCTGCAACCACCTCTTTGTGGCTGATTTCTGCTTTAAGAAGCAAAGCAATATCACGTGTTACAGCTGGGAATTTAGTAATTTCTACAAATGGTTTTCCTGGTTGAATCGCTTTTTCAATAGCTGTTAAGTTGATTTCTGCTACATACGTTTCTGGGATATTATAATCCTTAGCAGTTACTGGATGAACTTGACCAACAAAGCCAATGACTTGTCCGTCCAGCAAAATGGCTGCTGTACGTCCCGGGTGCATGCTGGCTAATGCTTGCGTCACTGTGTATTCTACTTTCAGTCCTAGGCGGTCAAACAGTGCTTCCAGAACTCCTTTTGCATAAAAGAAATCAACTGGTACAGCAGAAGTTTGAAAATCTTTTTCAGATACCAAACCTGTCAAAGCAAAGGCAAAGCTATTGATTTCAGTTGGCAATTCTGCTGTTGGATTTCCAGCTTGCTCGAAGACTTTTCCGATTTCGTACAGCGCTAAATCTTTATTTTTTCGTGCAATATTATAAGCAACAGTATCCAAAATACCAGCTACCATATTTTGCCGAAGAACACTGCGTTCTACTGTCATCGGCCACATCAATTCTGTTAAGTTACTTGGCTTCATACTAAATTGCATAGCTTTTTCAGGAGTGGTTAGGGCGTAGCTGATGACTTCCGTCAGACCAGCACCTTCTGCAATAGTACGAACTTTGCGACGAAGTTTTTGGGTCTCTGTTAATTCGCCAGCAGTTCCGTCATCTTTAGGCAATGTTGCCGGCAATCTATCATAACCATAAATACGTGCAATTTCTTCATAAAGGTCAGCTTCAATATGAATATCCCAACGACGAGGTGGTACACTCACTGTGAATTTCTCTGCATTACCAGTAAGACCAAAATCAAGACGGCGAAAAACATTTTCAATATCAGTATAAGTCAATTCTGTTCCAAGCACACGATTGACATCTGCCAATGTTGAAGCAACTTCAACATCCGATGTGTCCACTTGACCTGCTGAAACGATGCCAGCTTGTACATTTGCTCCTGTAAGATCTGCAATCATGCTAGCTGCCGCATCGAGGGCTTCTGTTACTGTTGCTAGGTTAATTCCTTTTTCAAAACGAGAGGATGATTCTGAGCGAAGATTGAGACGCCCACTCGTCTGACGAATGGAAGTTCCATCAAAAACTGCTGCCTCAAGCACTACACGCCTTGATTTAGGGGAGATTTCCGTTTCACTTCCACCCATAATACCAGCCAATGCTACAGGCTTATCTGCTACGGTAATAACAAGATCACTCGTTTCTAAATCACGCTCTTCATCATCAAGAGTTACTAACTTTTCACCTGCACGTGCTTCACGTACGACAATTTGATTATCTTCAAAAGTATCTAAATCAAAGGCGTGCATTGGTTGACCAAAATATAGCAACATATAATTTGTCACATCTACTACATTATTGATTGGGCGAATTCCCTCATTCATAAGTAGATTTTGAAGCCACTGCGGACTTGGAGTAATGGTAACATTCTCTAAAATACGCACTGCATAAAAAGGCGCCTTTTCTGTTTCAATGGCAACAGATAGTTGTTCTGCTGCTTGCCTATCTGTCTCTAGTAACGGAAAATCTTGAAAATGAACTGATTTGTCATAAATCGCTGCAACCTCATATGCTACCCCGCGCATTGAAAGAGCATCCGCACGGTTCGGTGTGATAGAAAGTTCAATAATTTCATCATCCAAGTCAAGATAAGGGAAAACCAAATCCCCTGGTACAGCTTCTTCTGGCAAAATTTGAATCCCTTCAGAAAATTCTTTTGGAACAATCGAGTCAGAGATACCTAATTCTCCAAGAGAACAAATCATTCCAAGAGATTCTAAACCGCGGATTTTTCCTTTTTTAATCTTGTAATTATCCGCAATACGAGCTCCGGGAAGAGCTACCATAACCTTGATCCCTGCTCGTACATTTGGAGCGCCACAAACGATTTGTCGAAGTGCTTCTTCTCCCACGTTCACTTGACATACATGCAAGTGCGTCTCAGGCACATCTTCACAGCTGACCACTTCACCAACGACAATGTTTGACAATCCCTCAGCAGATGAACTAACCCCTTCTACTTCTATTCCTGTTGTTGACATTTTTTCAACTAATTCTTCACTTAGCACATCTACATCAACTAGTTCTTTTAACCATTTATAACTTACTAGCATAATTCATCTATATGAGTACATCAAAATCTTTGAGAATTTTTTGCTTTTTCTCAAAAATTTCACCTCATATTTATTTCCTTTCTTTTAATTCGCAGAGCTATTGAGAACACGAAAACAGTGCTCAACGCTTTCTCAATTATTTTAATTTTTTCCGTATGAGCCAATCAATGTCAACCGTTTCACCTGTCACATATTTATGCTCACTAAAACGCTCAAAACCATATTTAAAGTAAAAGTTTTGGGCCTTAAAATTCTTTTCCCAAACGCCTAGCCACACCCATGAACATTTTCGTTTCATAGCTTCCTGCAGGGCAAATTCAAACATTTCCTTGCCAAAACCTTGTCCTTGATACGGTTTCAAAACATAGATACGATGCACCTCAAAAGCATTCCTCATTGAATAGTCTGCCTCTACTGGTTCAGTCTGTTCCTGCCCCCAGTTAAATTTGAGAAAACCAACAATCTTCTCTGTTTCATCTAACGCAAAATAGGTCTCTGACTCTACCAGTGCCAAATCCTTCTGAATCCGCTCAAGTGAGAGCTCATGCGCAAAATAATCTTGCATGTCTTCTGCCTTGATGTAAGGGCCAAAAGTTTCTAGATAAGTCTGCACTTCTAGTGCTCTTAGAACTTCAGCCTGTTCTTCTTTTACTTTTATTAACATACATTTATTTAAATTGTTCTGAGAACCGAACATCTCCTTGATAAAATCCGCGAATGTCATTGATTCCGTAGCGCAACATAGCCACACGTTCTTGCCCAAGGCCAAAGGCAAAACCAGAATAAACATCCGGATCAATGCCACTCATTTCAAGAACACGAGGGTGCACCATTCCGGCTCCCATAATTTCAATCCAGCCAGTCTTTTTGCAAACATTGCACCCTTGACCACCGCATTTGAAGCAGGAAACATCCACCTCAACAGAAGGCTCTGTGAATGGGAAGTAAGATGGACGCAGACGGATCTGACGCTCTTCACCAAACATTTTTTGCACAATGAGCTCCAATGTTCCTTGAAGATCTGCCATAGAAATATTTTTTCCGACAACTAAACCTTCAATTTGATGAAATTGATGAGAATGCGTTGCATCATCCGTATCCCGTCGGAACACACGCCCTGGCGAAATCATCTTCAAAGGTCCTTTAGAAAAATCATGTGCATCCATCGCTCGAGCTTGAACCGGACTAGTGTGAGTCCGCAGTAAAATTTCTTCTGTAATATAGAAAGTATCCTGCATATCACGCGCTGGGTGGTCTTTTGGTAAATTCATCCGCTCAAAGTTGTAATAGTCTGTTTCGACTTCAAAACCATCTACAACTTGATAACCCATCCCAATAAAAATATCTTCAATTTCTTCACTTGTCTGGCTAAGAACATGACGATTCCCAGCAAGAATTTTCCGACCCGGAAGCGTTACATCTACTGACTCCCTAGCCAGCTGATTAGCAACTTTTTGCTCTTCCAATAGTTTTGCAGATTCTTCAAAAGCAGCGGTCAATACATCCCGTGCTTCATTGACATGTTTCCCGATAATCGGACGCATATCAGCAGAGACATCTTTCATACCTTTTAAAATTTCTGTTAAAGAGCCTTTCTTTCCAAGGACAGAAACACGCAGATTCTGCATTTCTTTTTCATTTTCAGTTGAAATTTTTTTCAGCGACGCCAGAGTTTCTTCTCTAAGCTTATTTAATTGTTCCTCAATGGTTGACATAATTCCTCCAAATATAAAAAACCGCTTGTCAGACTCCATAAGCGGAGCGTTGACACGCGGTACCATCCGTTTTCATCTGGTTTTCCAGACCTTAATTCTAAATCCCTTTGCAAGTGAATTCACCTAGTTTTCATCTAAAGAACTCTCAGTCTCTGGTTCTTCTCCCTGTCAAACTTCCCCTAAGCTACTAGTCTTGCGGATTCTTATTTAATTAATTGGTATTATACCAAATTTTATAGGATTTGTAAATAGAGCTTATTTAAAGATGTAATGATACTCATGATACATATATGTAGCTGTTAATTCTATACTAACTCACTCAAGTATTCGTAGCGCTCATATTTCTCCAAAAGGAAATCATTTTTAACATCCAGTTCTTTTTGGAGTTCAGCGAGTCGACCAAAGTCCGAAGCATATTCCAGCATTTTCCGCTCAATAGTTGCAATTTCCTCTTCAAGTTTCTCTATATCACCCTCAATAGACTCCCACTCCTGCTTTTCAAAATAGCTCATGCGCTTCTTCTCCTCACGCACCTTCACTGGCTTTTCCTTTCCAGTCTTTTGGGAAATGGCAGAACTCTCAGCCAGAAAAGCTTTTTCATCTAAATAATCCGTATAATTACCGAAGTACTCTCTGATAGTTCCCTCTTCAAAAGCTAAAATCTTATCTGCTACTTTATCAAGGAAATACCGATCGTGACTAACAGTAATAACTGGTCCAGCAAAACTCTGCAAAAAGTTTTCCAGTACTGTTAGAGTTGCAATGTCCAAATCATTGGTTGGTTCATCAAGAAGCAAGACATTCGGCTTTTCCAAGAGAAGTTTCAGTAGATAAAGACGCTTTTTCTCTCCACCAGAAAGCTTTTCAATCAAAGTACCATGAGTAGAGCGCGGGAAGAGGAATTGCTCCAATAGTTCCGCAATTGACGTTGTTCCATTGCCTATTTTAACCTCCTCAGCCACTTCTTGCAAGAAATTGATAACACGTTTAGACCCATCTAATCCTTCAATTTGCTGTGAAAAATAAGCCACACGAACTGTCTCACCAATCATAAGTTGACCAGATTGAGGTGCTAATTTCCCGGCAATCAGATTGAGCAAGGTCGATTTTCCAACACCGTTATCACCCACAATTCCAAGCCGATCTTTATTTTGAATCAATAAGTTAAAATGAGAAAGAATCTTCTTGTCACCATAAGCAAAGTCCACATTTTTAAATTCAATCACTTTCTTACCAATACGACTGGTTTCGAAATTCATTTCCAAACTACTGTCAGTTATCTGACCCGCTAAATCTTTCTTAAGGTCATGAAAACGGTTGATTCGTGCTTGCTGCTTGGTTGCTCTGGCCTGTGGCTGACGGCGCATCCAGGACAATTCTTGCTTATACAGTTGCTGCTTTTTATGGAGAAGGGCAGCATCTCGCTCGTCTTGTTCTGCCTTCAAACGGACATAATCCTGATAATTTCCTTGATATTCAACTAAACTACCACTGTCTAACTCAAAAATTCGAGTTGAAACAGAATCTAAAAAATAACGATCATGGGTAATAAAAAGAACTGTCTTTTTGGAATTCTTCAAAAAATTCGTCAGCCATTCAATGCTATCAATATCCAAATGGTTGGTTGGTTCATCAAAGAGCAATAAGTCATCATCTCCTAACAGAACTTGCGCCAATTGAACGCGACGTCGCAAACCTCCTGATAAATCGCCAACCTTAGCAGATAAGTCGTTCAAACCCAGCTTAGACAAAACTGTCTTAACTTGACTTTCGATTTCCCAGGCCTGAAGAGCATCCATTTCAGCCATCACTTTCTCTAAACGAGACTGATTATTTTCATCATAGTTAGATAGTAGTAGCTCATACTCACGAATGAGCTGCATTTCTCGTAAATTACTAGACAAAACTGTATCTAGCACCGTTTTATTGTCATCAAAGTGCGGTTCTTGAGTTAAGTAACCGATTTTATAGTCTGAATGAGCAGAAAAGGGATTGACATCCCCGTCAAATCCAGATTTTCCAGACAGAACGTTCAAAAGAGTTGTTTTTCCAGTTCCATTAACCCCAATCAAGCCAATGCGATCCAAACCATGAATAATAAAGGAAATATTTTTAAAAACAGTCTTATCTCCTACCGTTTTAGTCAACTTTTCAACAATAAAGTCACTCATCTTTTCTCCTCTACAAAAGCTAAAATAGCTTCAAGGCAGTTGTCCAAGACGCCATTCACAATAGCCATCTCAATCTCAGTCAAGAGCTGTCCTAAAGCAGGTCCAGGCTTAAAACCAAACTTTTTGATTAACAGGCCACCATTGACGACAATCTCATGTTTATCATGAATCGTTAGTGAATTATAAGTAAGATAAATCTTTTCAAAATCAACAGCTAATCCCTGTGCTTGACGAATTTCTTCTGCTTGTATCATCAGGTCCAGTTCAAAACGATAGCATTCTTCCTTATTCAGAAAATGCGTTTGGCGAATGGTATAAATCGTAACAATTTGCTCTACGCGTTTTTGAAATTCATTTGAAGTTTTCCAATGCTTTAGGAATTTTTTAACATTTTTTACTTGAAGAACCATTAGAAGAGCAGCCCAGGCTTGCTCTGAACTCGTAAATTTAAAATCTGCTTCAACATCAAACATCGTTTCCAATTGTGATTGGCTGCTGCGCATGTCAGGTAAATAATCCGTTGCACCACTGGCAATCAGACTTTTCAATCCTTTACGCCAATAAAACGCTGTCAGTAATTTATCAAATTCAATAAAAGTCCGCTCTACAGAAATTTTTTCTAATAGCGGAGCACACATTTTCATGGCATTGAATGTATCTTTGTCTAACGCAAAACCCAGAGTAGCCTGAAAACGAAATCCTCGCATGATACGCAAGGCATCTTCGGTGAAACGCTCCGAAGGTGTTCCTACAGCACGTAAAATCTGATGTTTTAGATCATTCAATCCTTCAAATAAATCAATCACATTCCCTGTTTCATCTAAAGCCAAAGCATTGATCGTAAAATCGCGCCGCTTTAAATCTTCTTTTAGAGAACGAACAAAGGTAACATGACTAGGTCTACGATAATCTACATAAATATCCTCGGTCCGAAAAGTCGTCACTTCGTATTCATGATTATCCTCTAATACTAAAACTGTCCCGTGCTCAATCCCAACATCAATCGTTCGTTCAAAAATACGTTTAGTTTCTTCTGGATAACTGGAACTCGCAATATCCACATCATGAATCGGTCGATTCAATAAGGCATCGCGGACTGACCCACCGACAAAATACGCCTCAAAACCGGCATTCTTGATCTTCTTTAATACTGGTAAAGCCTCCTGAAATTCAGAAGGCAGATTTTCTAATCTCATAATAAATATTCCAATCGTCATATTTTTCTAATCATGATGTGGCTCATTTGAAAATTATTTACTACTTAAACTTAATTGAACACACTATCAGGAAAATCTATCCCTTAGCAAAATTAGGAGCAAGCATATCTCCTAGCCATATTGCCTGTGAAGGTTCGATGAACTTTGTAATTTCATCCCAATCACTCTAACCACAGAAGCAAAGCCATGCTCTTAATACGCTCTATCACCAACTTATAGGCATTTCCCATAAAGCCTTTTAGGATAGGCGAATTGCACCTTAGACAATCGGGATATAAGCAAGAGCAATACTTCCTGCTCCCAAATGAGTTCCAATCACACTGCCAAATGTTGCAATGGGAATTTCTCCAGTAATTCGCTCTTCTACTAATAATTTATGTAGAAGTTCTGCTTTTTCCCGTGCATTTCCATGAATAATCATCACCTGGTAATTTCCTTGTGCAGTCTGTTCTCTGACAATCTCAACCAGACGTTTCGTAGCTTTTTTCTCGGTACGAATTTTTTCATAAACCTCAATGACCCCCTCGTCATTAAAGTAAAGAATTGGTTTGATACTGAGCAAGTTTCCAAGAATTGCAGCGCCGTTAGACAAACGACCACCCTTCACCAAGTGATTTAAGTCATCTACCATGATGAAAGCACCAATTCCCTTAATTTGAACTTCAAGATTGTTTAAAATTTGTTCAAACAATAATCCCTGTTTAGTCCAGTTCAAAATATGCTCCACCATCATTCCAAGTGGCGCACTTGTGATTTTTGAATCCGGAAAAGCAATTTCTAAACTTGGAAATTCATCTTTCAAATACTGGATATTTTGATAAAAACCAGAAATTCCACTCGATAAAAACAAACCAATGACATGAGTATAACCTTGTCCTTCTACTAAAGAAAGGATATTTACTAAGCTAGCAATACTCGGTTGGCTCGTCTTTGGCAATTCACTAGAAGCTGCCATTTTTTGATAAAATTCACTAGCAGAAAGATTTTTTCCTTCAATATACTCAACCCCGTCTATACTAACGGGAATATCTAGGACAAATAAATGCTCATTTTCGACTACTTTATTATTTAAATATGCAGACGAATCAGTAATTACAGCTAATTTCATGCATTAAAACTCCAAATTGATTCCTGGTAAATCTAAGGCGATTTCTGTCACTTCATAGGTCAAACGATTTAATACAGCCAAACTTGGCTGAGCTAATTGCTCCACCTCATCCTGCTCAAATTCACTCGGTTCGTTCACAATTCGCCCAAGAATATGATTGACTTGCGAGATTGTTCCACTAATGACAAAAGCATCAAAGACAATCATAAAACTCACAATTACAACGATAGAGGTCACTTGCCCCTCCTGATCCTGATTTAACAATTGAAAATTGACGTCCACTTTTGTTTCTGGAGTTCCATTTTCTTTTTCCCATTCTAAATTACGAGCGTCATAATGATATTGACTAACAAATTCTTTTTCACGTTGTAATTCCATTTCGTTTCTCCTCAAAATATGCGTTAGTAAAATTATATCATATTTTCCAGCACCTGACTATTTTAATCAGTATGAAAATCTTCTTCTGCCAATGTTTCTTTTAGGATTAAAAAGGAGTCAGAGAATTTTTTCTCCAACTCCTAGAATGATGAAACTCATCATTATTTATTCAATGGTTTGCGAAGTGCTCCGAATAACACACCACTTACAATTGCGCCAATCAAGATAAAGATGATATAGAGAAGAGCATTTGAAGTAAGTGCAATAACAAAGATACCTCCGTGTGGCGCGATTAGTTTAATACCAGCCATGCCGACAAGGGCACCTGCTAAGGCAGAGCCAACCATAAAGCTTGGAATAGCGCGAGCAGGGTCAGCAGCACCAAATGGAATGGCACCTTCAGTGATGAATGATAGCCCCATAACAATGTTTGTCAAACCTGAATTACGTTCTTCTTCGGTGAATTTGTCTTTGAATAAAAGCGTTGCAACAAAGACTGCTAGAGGAGGAACCATACCACCAGCCATAACTGCTGCCATCACAACTGAACCACCTGTTGAAACAGTTGCTGCAAGAGTTCCTGTACCAAAGATATAGGCCGCCTTATTGAAAGGACCACCCATATCAATAGCCATCATACCACCTACAACGAGTCCAAGAAGGACAGCTGAACTACCAGATAAACCTTCTAGGAAACTATTCAATCCAGTATTGATAGCTGCCATTGGAATATTCACCAATAACATCAAGAAGCCAGTTAGCAAGATTCCCAACAGCGGGTAAAGTAGAATGGACTTGATGCCCTCTAGTGATTTTGGAAGACCACTCAAGGCTTTTTTAAGAAAGTTTACAACGTAACCTGCAAGGAAACCACCCACTAGGGCTCCAAGGAAACCAGAAGGGACGCCAGCAAGAGCAAGGGTTGCTTTCCCGCCTGCTGCAAATGGAATTTTTCCAAAAGCAAGACCTGCCGAAGCCATGCTACCTGCTACAAACCCTGGTGCCAAACCTGGCTTTTCAGCAATAGAATAAGCGATATAACCAGCAAGAACAGGAAGCATAAAGCCAAAAGCCAAACCACCAATATTCTTAAACATAGCTGCAAGCTCATGGTAAGTTCCAAGATTTGCCAATTGATCTTTTGGAACTCCCATCGCTTGGTCAATCAAGAAGGCAATAGCAATCATAATACCACCACCAATAACAAATGGAAGCATTTGGCTAACACCACTCATTAAGTGTTTGTAGAAACCGCCTGCTGCATTCGCTGAAGAGGACGCAGCTGCTTTATTGGCTGCATGATATACCTCTGCTTTTCCTGACAATGCCAAGTTAATCAATTCTTCTGTTTTACGAATACCATCAGCAACCGGACGATTAATCAGTGGTTTCCCATCAAATCGATCCATTTCTACAGCTTTATCAGCTGCAATAATAACTGCTTTTGCTTTTTGAATATCTTCTGCTGTCAGTTTGTTTCCGATACCACTGGCACCATTGGTTTCGACTTTGATACCAACTCCCATTTCGGCGGCTACCTTTTGAAGCGCTTCTTGAGCCATATAAGTATGTGCAATACCTGTTGTACATGCTGTAACTGCAACAAGAAAATCACCATCTTTGCTTGCCGTTTCTACCGTTGCAGACTCTGCTGCTTTATCAGACGCTTGGTCAAATAACGCAATCACTTCGTCTGGTGAAGTCACTTGACGAAGTTTATCTGCAAATCCATCTTTCATCAGGTATTGGGACAATTCTGCAAGTGCAGCCAAGTGGGTATCATTCGCTCCTTCTGGTGCAGCGATCATGAAGAATAAATCTGTCGGTTGCCCGTCTAAACTTTCATAATCCACACCTTTGTTTGATTTTGCAAAGAGAACTGTTGCTTCTTTTACTGCGGCATTTTTGCTGTGTGGCATGGCAATTCCGTCCCCTAAGCCTGTTGACGTTAAAGCTTCACGAGCCAAGATTCCTTCTTTGAATGTTTCAAAATCTGTCACATAACCACTGTCAACTAAACGATGAATCATTTCATCAATAGCAGCTGTTTTTTCAGTCGCTTGTAAATCAAGCAACATCACATCTTTTCTCAGTAAGTCTTGAATCTTCATATTTTTTCTACCTCTACTTTTTCATACGTTTTGTTAATGAAATCGGCTGTCGCCAAATCATCAGAGAAGGTTGTTGCAGTTCCGCAAGCTACTCCCCACTTAAAAGCTTCAACAGCATTTCCTGAACGAACAAATTCACCAGTAAAGCCTGCAACCATGGAGTCACCAGCCCCAACAGAATTTTTTACGATTCCTTTGATTGGCTTTGCAAAATAAGCTCCGTCCTTTGTTACCAAAAGCGCTCCATCACCTGCCATAGAAATAATGACATGTTGGGCTCCCTTGGCTAGAATTTCACGAGCATATTTCTCAATCTCATCCAGCTTTTCCAGCTTCACTCCGAAAATATCACCCAGTTCATGATTGTTTGGTTTGACCAATAATGGCTGAAATTCCAGTGAATCAATAAGTGTTTGTCCTTCAAAATCGCAAACGACCTGTGCGCCAGTTTGTCTTGTTAAACGAATCAACTCTTTATAGACGACATTCCCCAGATTTTTGTTGCTTGATCCTGCAAACACCACTGTATCTTGCTCTGACAGTCCTGAAAGGATCTCTTTCAATTCTGCTAATTGCTCTGGTAAGACGGTCGGACCCGTTCCATTGATTTCTGTTTCAGCATCTGCTTTAATTTTCACATTGATGCGCGTATCCTCTAACACTTGAACAAAATTAGTCGCAATCGCTTCATTTTCCAAAGTATCAGTAATAAATTTTCCAGTAAAACCACCTATAAAGCCAGTCGCTGTGTTATCAATTCCCAAACGTTTGAGCACACGACTGACATTGATGCCTTTGCCACCAGCAAATTTATCATCGCTTTCCATACGATTCACGCTTCCAACATTGACCTTATCCAAACGGACAATATAGTCAATAGAAGGGTTAAGCGTAACAGTATAAATCATACTTCAATAACCTCCGTTTTTTCTTTTATCTTTTCCAATTGCTCATTGGCACATGCACTCGTAATAATGCTAGCACGTTTGATAGGGGCGACTTTCACGAAAGAGGAATGGCCGATTTTTGAAGCATCAGCTAAGATGTAGGTCTGCTTGGCGTTTTCAAGAATCGCTCGTTTGACTGCTCCTTCTTCCATATCAGGTGTTGTATAGAAATTTTCATCAATTCCATTCATACCAATAAAGGCTTTGTTGAAATTCAACTGGCCGATTTGATTCAAAGCAACCCCCCCGATACTAGCGTCTGTTGAGCTTTTAACCACCCCTCCGATAATAACTGTTGGAATGTTTTTCTCAACTAATTTTGTCGCATGGTGGATAGAATTGGTCACAACTGTCATATGTTTATTTGAAAGTTCATTCACTAACAATTCATTTGTCGTTCCAGCATCAATAAAAATAACATCTTGTTCTTGAATCAATTCCGCTGCTTTTTGAGCAATTCGTAATTTATCTTGAACGTTTTTGATAGATTTTTCTTGATTGCTTTCTTCCTCTTGAAGGAAATGAATATTTTCTGCACCACCGTGAATTCGGCGTAGTTTTCTTTCACTCTCCAATTCATCTAAATCTCTACGAACTGTCGATTCAGACGTGTCTAATAGACGAACTAAAGTATCTAGTGAAACAACTTGATGACGATTAATTTCCTCTAAAATTACCTGTTTTCGCTCTGATTTTAAGATAATTCCACCCCTTCCTGCAATCGTTTACAGATTCATTATACACCAATTTATTTCAAAGTCAAGCATTTTCTTTCAAAAACTATCATTTTTAATAAAATATCGAAATACAATAAGAAAAGGCTGAAATTCGCATTCAACCTTTTCTTTTCTATACTGTTATACTGTCGCTTTGATTGCTGCTTCAACAGCTGCTTTTTCTTTGTCAATTAAATCAATACGAGCGGAAATTTCTTTGATTCCCATACTAATGTTACGGCTAATTGCCAAATCAGATAATTGTGGTTCAAAGAAGGCTTTGTATTCTGCTAAACGTTCATGCGTCTTAAAGGTACTTGCTGGATAAATGACAAATTTGTCAAAACTCATATCTCCACCAAGAGCTGCCTTAATCCAATCCCAATTGTCACGCGCCCAAGTCCAGACAGTTCCTTGTGTGAAATCATGTTGTAAGAAAGTAAAATACCAGCTCATTGCTAAATCCTGCGGTTTTACAATATCTTTATTTTTCCATTCTTCTAAAAGTTGAGTGAGTGTTGTTTCGTTCTTCGTATAAGAAAGAGCCGAAGCCAATTGACGTTGGAAGTTGCCGTCAACCGTTGTAATGTATTTTGCTAAATATTTATCGGTCAATTCTTTTGTCTCATGGCGTTTGATTTGGTTAATCAAAATTTGCAAGCGAGTGGCTGCAGGAAGTTTTTCCAAAGTATCGTGATAAGCTTCAAAAATTTGGCTAGCTTTTTGACTCGCTTTTTCATCATCAGCCGCAATCATATTCGCTACAACGATTTGACGAACCAATTCATCTTCATCTGTTTCGCCTGCTTTAGCTTCAAAACCAAGTCGGTCAAAGTTAGCTTGATTCAACTTAACAAGTAATTTCTTAAAAGCAACCTCTGTTTCTGTCCCTTCGTCCACAAAAGTCTTCAAACTATTTAGCACAGCTTTCACAGCAGATACTACAAGATAAGATCTTTCATTGGTCAATTTTTTAACCACTGGAATCAAGTCTGCAAATGAAACGAAACCAGCTTCAGCCAACAAACGACGTTCTTGCACCACTTGCAACTTACTTGTATTATCTAAGTCTGTAATAGTTGCCAAAATATTGTCTAGCAATTCGCCTTGATAATCAGTAATGTAATGCGCTGTATTTTCTGTATTAAAACGAAGTGCTCCTTCATTTTGAGCTGCAAGAGCTGTATAATTTGGAATCTCAAGCGTTTCTGTTTCTAGAGTATCTGGGATACCAGTCCAATTACTATTCAATGGTACAACCCATAGACGACCTTTTTCTTCTTTTTCACCAATAAAGAATTGTTTTTGAGAAATTTTGAGAGTGTCATTTTCCACAATCGCTGTCAAAACAGGATAGCCTGGTTGTTCTAGCCACGAATCCATAAAGGCTGCTACGTCACGTCCTGAAGCTGCACCAAGAGCATTCCATAAGTCACGACCAATTGTATTACCATATTGATGTTTGGCAAAATAAGCATTCAAGCCTTTTGCAAAAGCTTCATCTCCTAGCCAACGACGAAGCATGTGCATGAGACGACTTCCTTTAGCGTAAACAATCGCAGGATCAAATAAGGTATTGATTTCGTCTGGATGTTTTACTTCCACATGGACAGATTGAACACCGTCAGTCGCATCCCGTTTTAGAGCCAGAGGAACGCCACTTGTTTGGAAATCCTCAAAGATGTTCCAAGTTGGTTCAATGGCATTCACACAGACATATTCCATCATGTTGGCAAAGCTTTCATTGAGCCAAAGATCATCCCACCATTTCATTGTGACCAAGTTACCAAACCATTGGTGCGCCAATTCGTGAGCAATCACAAGAGCTACTTGCTGACGACTAGTAACAGTTGAATTTTCGTCTACTAAGAGGTAAACCTCACGATAAGTGACCAAGCCCCAATTTTCCATAGCACCTGCAGAGAAATCTGGTAAAGCTACATGTAAGGATTGAGGAATTGGATACTTCACCCCATAATATTCTTCATAAAAGTCAATAGAGCGAACTGCAATATCTAGGGCAAACTCTAAGTTTGAAGCAGGATGCGCTTTAGTAGAGTATACCCCTACCAAAGTGCCATTCTTTGTTTTAGCTGTAACACCTTGCAAATCGCCAGCTGCAAATGCTAAGAGGTAAGAAGACATACGAGGCGTTGTTGCAAATGTCCAGATACCAGTTGCTTTCCGATTTTCTACATCAATTTCCGGCATATTTGAAAGCGCTATTTCTCCTGCTACTTGGTCGAATTTCAAAGAAAGATCAAAAGTTGCTTTTGCTTCTGGCTCATCTACGCTTGGAAAAGCTTCACGCGCAAAATGACTTTCAAACTGAGTAGAAAGCACTTCTTTTTTAACTCCATCAACAGTATAGTAAGAAGGATAAATTCCTGTCATATTATCTGTAATTTTACCTGTATAAGAGAGAGTTACTTCAACAGTTCCTGAATGACCAAGCTCAATATAAACTGCTTCATTTTCATTATCTACAGAGAATGGGCGTGATTGACCAGCTACTTCGACAGATTGAATCACTAAATCTTTCTGATGAAGTGAGATTTTTTCACCTTTTGCTTCTCCGCTAATAGTTACCTTACCTGTAAATGTTTTTTGCTCCCGATTCAAATCTAAAAAAATCGTATAGTGATTTGGAACAAATGTTTCAATAAAATGTGCAACTGCTTGCATGTATTTCTCCTTAATTAATAATATAATCTGTAACTATTGTATCATAATTCATTCCTGCTAACACGTATTCTTTATAGTTTTCCTACATTTTGTGATAAAATAGAAATACGTTATCATTTTAAGGAGAAATCATGTCTGAAATTTTTGATATTACGATCATTGGTGGAGGTCCCGTGGGACTTTTTGCTGCTTTTTATGCACACATGCGTCAAGCAAAGGTGAATGTGATTGATTCACTTCCTCAGCTCGGTGGACAGCCCGCCATTCTCTATCCTGAAAAGAAAATTCTGGATGTTCCTGGTTTTACTGATTTAACTGGTGAAGAACTGACTGAACGTTTAATTGAGCAACTGAAAACGTTTGAAACAAGCATTCACCTTGATGAGACAGTATTAGATATTGAAAAAAATGATGGATTGTTTTCCTTGACGACAAGTAAAGGAAAACACATTTCAAGAGCAATTTTAATTGCCATGGGAGGTGGAGCTTTTAAACCTCGCTCACTTGATTTGGACAATGTAGAACAATTTGAAAACATTCATTATCACGTTTCCAATATCAATCAATACGCTGGACAAAACATTGTGGTTCTAGGAGGTGGTGATTCTGCAGTGGATTGGGCACTTGCTTTTGATAAAATCGCTCCGACACATATCATCCATCGTCGAGACACCTTCCGAGCTTTAGAACATAGTGTGAATGAATTAAAAGCTTCAAATGTAACAATCAAAACACCATTTGTACCAAATAAGCTTATCGGCGAAGGAAACAAACTTACTCATCTTGAAATCACTAAAGTAAAGAGTGATGAAAAGGAGCTTCTTCCGCTGGATCAACTTTTCGTCAATTATGGCTTTAAATCATCTGTTGGGAACTTAAAAAACTGGGGATTGGAGCTTAATCGTCATAAGATTATTGTGAACAGCAAACAAGAAACTTCTGTTGTAGGAATCTATGCTGCTGGAGATTGTTGCAGCTATGATGGTAAAATTGATTTGATTGCAACTGGTCTTGGGGAAGCTCCTACAGCCATCAACAATGCTATGAATTATATCTATCCAGAACAAAAAGTACAACCAAAACATTCGACTAGTCTTTAAAACGCAAAAAAACTTGAGGTTCTCAAAAGAGAACTTCAAGTTTTTATATGCACCTATTTCACGCTATCCATTTTTTCTCGGCAAGCCTTTTCGATGAGATCGAGTTTTTTAACACTTTCCTTTTCGTCTTTACCAATTGAATAGATGTATAGTTTGATTTTAGGTTCGGTCCCTGACGGTCTGAGTGCATACCATGAACCATCTTTAAAGTAATATTTCAAACAGTTTTGTTTTGGAAAATCAAGGTAGCCATCTTTAAAGTCAATCACTTTTTCAAGTTCCATTGCTCCAACTGTTGTCAAAGGATGTTCTCTAAATTCTTCCATCATGCGAGCGATTCTCTCTTGACCTTCTACACCTTCTAACTCAAGAGAAACTTGTCTTTCATTATAGAAACCAAATTCTGCATAGATATCATTTAAAACATCTAACAGAGTCTTCCCCTGTTTCTTAAAGTAAGCAGCCATCTCCACGATCATCATAGAAGCACTGACAGCATCTTTATCTCTAACAAATGTTCCATAACAGAAACCGATACTTTCTTCGTAACCGAAAACATACGTTTTTTCTTTAGTACGATCATACTCGTTGGCTTTGCCACAAATATTTTTAAATCCAGTCAGGGTTTCTACTGTTTCAATACCATATTTCTTCGCAATCGCTCTAGATAAATCACCTGTAACAATAGATTTCACCATGACAGGATTTTCAGGTAAATTATTGAGAGCAGAACGTTGTGAGAAAATATAATAAGAAAGCAAAGCACCAATCTTATTTCCATTTAAAAAGACATAATCACCGTTTGCATTTCTTACTTCCAGCGCAACACGATCGCAGTCTGGGTCATTGGCAATCAAAATATCACAATCATTTTCTTTTCCAAGTTTTTCAGAATAGGCAAATGCTTTGGGAAATTCTGGATTGGGATAACCAACTGTTGTAAAATCTGGATCAGGAAATTCTTGTTCCTTCACGACATAGATATTTTCAAAACCTCTTCTTTTTAAAATTTCCCTAACCGGAATGTTTCCTGTACCATTCAAAGGCGTATAGCCAACTTTGATAGATTTATCAACATCTTCATTGATGGTCAAGTTAAGAACTTCTTTGTAGTAATCTTCTTCGACAGATGCATCAATATAATTTGCAAGACCACTTTCCAGGGCTTCTTCAAAAGGAATAGATTTGATGTCTTCAAAGTTGACAATTTCATCCATGTGACCTGCAATTTGGCCTGCAATGTCATCTAAAATTTGTGACCCTTCTTCCCAATATGCTTTATAGCCATTGTATTCTTGTGGATTATGACTAGCTGTCACCATCACACCAGCCTTACAGTGCAATTTTCTAATCGCATATGAGCACATTGGTGTGGGATGAATTCCATTGTAAATATATGTTTTGATTCCGTGTGCAGCCATAATAGAGCATGTTAGTTCAGCAAATTCTTTTGATTTATATCTAACATCATAGCTGATTGCAACACCTCTTTTAACAGCTTCTTCACCATGATCTTTTAGTGTTTCAGCCAATGCTTGTGCTGCTTTTCCTACCATATATTTATTCATACGGTTGGTACCAGCACCCAATTTCCCACGAAGACCGGCTGTCCCAAATTCAAGTCCCTTATAAAATCGATCTTCAATTTCAGCTTCATTATCCTTAATAGATAACAAATCAGCTTTTGTTTCTTCATCGAAAAAATCATTGTTTAGCCATTGTTCATAAACTTCTTTATAGTTCATATAACGACTCCTTTTATTATATTATTTCTCACTAATTCCATTCTATACTACCTTTTCATTTTTAGCAATCCTTTTTCTAATTTTTATCTAAAACGCTTGCATTTTTTAGTTTTAATGGAAAAATCTAAAATGCTTTTAGAAGGAATAACTAAATATTTTTCTGAAAAATTAAAAAATTTCTCTCATCCAAATGATTAGGCATTGGCATTTTTATACTCAGTTTTCTATATCCTCCTACTATTCAATCATTAGCTAGAGACTCAACTTTGGATAAATCAGCATCAAAAATGAGCTCTATCATCTCTGAAGTGGATTTTATCACTACAGAAATTATAGAGCCTTCATTATCATTTTTTTACTATTACTTATTTCATGCTCAATTTTTCATGAAAAATAAACTTCAACATCTTAATCACGCCACAAATCCATAGCATTCAAAAAATCATCTGAAACGGTGATATTTTGCGGATTGGTCGTTTCACGTTCCTCTCGCTTCGCTTCGACTTGGCTTACTGTTGTAATACCTTCACGACGCCAATTTCGTAAGATGGCTTGGATATACTTCCAATTTGCTTTGCCGTTAAAAACAGCTTCTCGAAGAGCAGCTGTGACGAGTTCTGGGCTGGTCTTATCATCTTGAATTGTTTTTGTTAAATCTTCTATTTCAAATGGTGTCAAGAGACGACCTAATTCTCTTTGGAAAGTCTCAACCAAGTCTTTTAATTTATTTTGAGAAATAGGCTGTGCGACCGTTGAGTGACTTTCTACAATTTCATCCAATCGTTCAAGTGCTGGCAGTGCATCAAAAACAGCCTCAATCTCACCATTAAGTACAATCGTTTTGTACTGCAACAACCCTTTTTCTGTCAAATTTGACATAGAACGATTGACCTCTGTGACTGACTTCCCAATACTTTCCGCAATCCGATTAGGGGAAATCTCTTCTAATGACGTTGTATTTTGCAAATAGAAAAATTGCCAAACTAAAAAATCATCACTATTATCAAATATCTCATGAAAATGAAAAAGAAGCTCTGTTGGCAATACTAAATTGCCCGTCTTATACGCTGATAAATAAGTCATAACACCTCTTATAAATAAGCAAACAAGAAAGCGACATTAGCTGCATTTTCCCAGTCAAATGGCGTTTCTTGGTAAACAGCATAGTTGATACAATTGTTGAAGAACAGTGCCTCAGCTAGATTCCATCGCAAACATAGAGTTGAAATAATTTTCTGGGATATGGGGATCTAGCGCAACAACTGCGTTTCTGTCACTATTTTTTGCGGCATTAAATTCAAAATCAAGATATTCTCAGATCTTAAAATGTCGACAGCTAATAATTTCTTAATTTTAAATGACATTTTCGCTTAAAGAGGATCTGGCTTTCACTTATATCTTAATAGTGCATGAGAACCTTATAATCGTAGTCGCCAATTGCTTCGCGACCTTTAAGCTCATCTAATTCAATAAGGAAAGCACAGCCTGCAACGATACCACCTAGTCGTTCAACCATCTCAATCGTTGCCTTAACCGTTCCGCCCGTTGCAAGGAGGTCGTCAACAATCAGTACACGTTGTCCAGATTTGATGGAGTCTGCATGCATTGTTAAGGTATCTATACCGTACTCTTTTTCATAACTAGCTGAGATAACCTCACGGGGTAACTTCCCAGGCTTACGTACTGGAGCAAAACCAACACCAAGCTCATAAGCTACTGGACATCCAACAATAAAACCACGCGCTTCTGGACCAACAATCATGTCAATTTTCTTGTCTGTAGCATATTGAACAATTTCTCGAATGGCATAGCTGTATGCATTTCCATCTGCCATCAATGGGCTAATATCACGAAATAAAATTCCTTCTTGTGGATAATTTTCAATGGTTGCAATATAATCTTTTAAATCCATAACTGTCTTTCTATCAAAAAGTTTTTACTCCCTATTATACCATGTTTTTTAGGAAATAGGGCAGAAAAGTTTCTTAGTACAAGATTTTTTATTCTATTAAAAATGACAAGTCGTTCTAACTCTTTCTATTTCAAAATAATACTTGCGACAATCGGACTGACAATGACATACATAATCCCTGTCACTCCAATAGCCAGACCAGCCATAGCTCCTGCAACTTGTCCGTATTTAAAGGCTGTTCCAGTGCCAACAGCGTGACCCGTTCCTCCAAGAGCTAAACCCACTGCAACTGGATCTTTGATTTTTAAAATTCTTAAAACAGTCGGGCCTATCACACTTGTCAAGATTCCTGTTGCTACTACGACCACCAAAGTCACTGTCGTTAGCCCTTGCATTTTATCCGTAATTCCAACCGCCATAGCTGTTGTGACTGATTTTGGAAAGAGTGAAATGGCTAAGAAAAAATCCATTCCAAAAGCCTTTGCGACCAAAGCTGTAAAACTGGTATTAACCACTACTGCTACAAAAGTACCAAGCAAAATGCTTCTGGCGTGGTGTTTCATGAGATGAAATGTTTTATACAAAGGAATTCCTAACGCAACCGTTGATGGCACAATGAGATTATTTAAATAGGTCCCACCAACATAGTAATTCTTGTAGGAAATTCCTGTCAATTTTAAAAATACAATAACAAATATGGTGGCGAGCAACAAAGGAGTTGTCAATGGATGAGGAAATCTGCGAAATATCAGCATTCCTACTAAATAAGCAAAGATCGATAAAGCCAAACCAAATAAGGGATTGCCCCACAAATTAGACATTTCTTGTTTCTCCTTCTCCGTAGTCGCCTTCAAAGCGATTTTTAATCAAATGAACAACCACAGCAATGACAATCACATTAATGACAATCGCTCCGACAATAATCAAAACAATCGGCAATAAATAAGGAGCAATGACATGAAATTTATCCATAATTCCTACAGCCGGCGGCAAAAATAGAATCGTCATATTGGCTAATAAAAAGTTTCCCACCATGCTCACATGCCGCAATCGTAAAATCTTAAATTGCAAAGCCAAAAAAAGAAAAATTAAACCGATAATACTTCCTGGAATCGGCAAATGAAAAAGATAGGAAATCCCTTCTCCTATCAAAGAAATCGAAAAAATAATCATCAATTGTACATATAATTTCACAAGAAACCTCCAAACTTTCTAGTAACAGTCTACTACTTTTCAGAAAAATTTCAATATTTTTCAAAAAATAAATGAGTGAATTCGTTTCTCACTCATTTTATCTTCTAGTAAAAAAACGCCACCAATGAGCGTTTTGTACCAAAACGGAAGACATGGGATTCGAACCCACGCACGCTTTTACACGCCTACTGCGTTTCCAACACAGCCTCTTAAACCTCTTGAGTAATCTTCCACGTTTATAAATGGAGCCGGTGGGAATCGAACCCACGTCCAAACACCTGCCAACACATTTGTCTACAACCATAGGTTATGTATTGGATTTAACTTCGCTTTGACACATAACTCAAGCCAAAGCCAAGCGAGTCTATTAATCTCTTATCAAGTCCCTAGACAAGACTTAATCGTATCTCGCTATTATTAAGACCTGTCATCGAACACGAGCGATCCAAATCTGGTCACGCTGGCTGTTTTTTAGGCAGCTAAAGCGTAAGAATTATTATTTTTTGCAGTTATATTTAACTGGCGCTTTACATCCGCTCGATGAGTCGCAAAATGTGCCTCATAATGCCTGTCGAATCCGTAACGACCCCAAGACATAAAAATATTATACCATATTTTTTAATAATATTTCAATTTTTAAGTCCATTGTTTTTTAAATCTACTTTTTTACAGGAACTTTTATGCTATACTAAAAAGGAATCTGTTTGAAAGGATTGTTATCACATTATGGTATTGCATCTTGTTTGGTTTCTTCCTGCTCTGCTTTTTTTCATTTTATTTTATATAGAGCCAAGGCGACTCTTCCATGCATATTTCCTTAGTATCATTCTTATTTTATTCGCCCTAATTATTTCTGGTCGTTTTGTAGTCCATATTGAGCAACTTGCCAATAGAAATCTAACAATGCTTATTTTACTCATCCTAGCCTTTTTCATTCCATTGAGTGTCATAGCTCCATCTAGTTATCTCATTTTTAATGGCCGGCAGATGATGATTTATGAAGGTAGGCATATAGCTAATCTCCTCTCCCTCTTTTATGGTATCACCATTGCTCTTTCCCTAGTGCTTACTTTTTTCTTCCCTCATTTTATCTTTCTTCATAAGATTCTATCTCTTACAAATGGACTTCTAATTTATGGTAGCTATCTTTATGCGTCCTATATCCTTTACGGTTTTGTTTATAATATATTCCCCGTCATAAAACGTCCGGACTATCTTATCATCTTAGGTTCAGGATTGATTGGTGACCGAATACCGCCTCTTCTCGCTCAACGACTCGAAAAGGGGAAGACGATGTATGAAAAATTTCATAACCATCCCAAAATTGTCGTTTCTGGAGGACAAGGTGTCGATGAACCAATAGCAGAAGCAGAAGCAATGGCGCAATATTTAAGGCAAGTAGGTATTCCACAAGAGGATATTATAATTGAACGGCAGTCAACCAATACCTTAGAAAATTTGCAGTTTAGCAAAACTATTTTAGACGAAAAAAGTAAGGAAAATTACTATTGCTTGGTCATCACCAATTCTTTCCACTCTTTGCGAGCTGGTATTTACATGCGAAAACTTGGCTTAAAAGGGCGAAGCATCGGATCTAGGACTGCTCTTTATTTTCTCCCATCAGCTTGGATTCGCGAAACAATCGGACTGATTGTACTCTATTGGAAATGGCACGCTATTTTTCTTGGATTTTATTTCATTATTTGGCTGATTAATCTCTTTCGATAATGTAATCTTTGCAGCTATTTGCCTTAATGGAACCATTCACAAGCCATGATTAAAAACTATCAACTAGGATAACGGGCAAACTAAAATGAATGCTTGCTATCGACTAGGACAACTATGTATAAAACACGTTCTTGTTATCAGCCTAGCTGACATGTAAAACGAAACCTATTCCCTACATCTCCCAAACTGATCGAAGAAATGGACTGTCCCCTCAAAGATGTTGTGAAAAATAGTCGCGATACAAAATGATTGCCGTTCAATCTTAGTACGATCAAAAATAAAAAAACACGAACTCGTCCAAATTAGCTAACTGCTAGTCTAGACTGAGGTCGTGTTTTCATTACTTTGAGAGGCTTTGTCTATTCTCTTACTTACTAAGCTTCTTTCTTAGCAAATTGGCTCGTATATAAATCATAATAGAAGCCTCTATCAGCTAGAAGTGATTCATGAGTTCCTTGTTCAATAATTTGTCCGTCTTTAAGCACTAAAATTTTATCAGCTTCTTGAATTGTCGATAAGCGGTGAGCAATGACAAAGCTTGTCCGTCCTTGCATGAGGTTCTTCATCGCTTTTTGAATCAAGAGCTCTAAGCGCGTATCAACCGACGAGGTTGCTTCATCCAAAATTAAGATTTTGGGATTTGCCAATAGTGCGCGCGCAATGGTCAATAATTGTTTTTGCCCCAGCGAGATATTGCTAGACTCCTGATTCATTTCCATATTATAACCACCTGGAAGTGTCCGAATGAAATGATCTACATTAGCAGCTTTGGCAGCGTCCACAATTTCTTCATCTGTTGCACTCAGATTTCCAAAACGCAAGTTATCCTTGACTGTCCCTTCATAGAGCCAAGCGTCTTGCAAGACCATGCCAAATTGCTTGCGGTAATCTTGGCGCGATAAGTTACGAATATCGTGACCATCAACAGAAATTGAACCTGCTGTTACATCGTAAAAGCGCATAAGTAGATTGATGAGGGTGGTCTTTCCAGCACCGGTCGGACCGACAATTGCTACCATTTCACCCGGCTTTACCTCCAAATTGAAGTCGCGAATGAGCGGTTTGCTTTCTACATATTGAAAATCAACATGTTGAAAACTAACCTGTCCTGTCAAATCATGTTCTAATTGCTCTTTTATATCCGTTACTTCGTCTGGTTCATCTAATACTTGGAAAACACGATCCAGCGAAGACTTAGCACTTTGTAATTGCCCAGCTAACTGCGTTAAATTTTGAATTGGTTGGTTTACTTGCCATACATATTGTACAAAAGCTTGCATGTTCCCAATTGTTAATTGTCCAGAAATGACTTGCAAACCACCAACGACCGCTACAAGCAGATAAGTCAAATCTGAAATTGCGTTCAAAATTGGCATCATCAAGCCAGAAATAAAACTAGCTTTGAACCCGACTTCTTGGAGGTTTTCCGTGATTTCTCGAAAATCGTCTGAAGATGTTTCTTCACGACCATAGAGTTTCAGCACATTAAAACCAGTTAGATTTTCTTGAACAAATCCATTCATGACACCTAGCGTATCTGCTTGCTTTTTAAAATACGGTTGTGATTTTTTCAAAATAAAGTTCGCCCCAAAATAGGTCAACGGAATGCTAGCAATCACTATCAAAGCCAGTTGAAAATTAAGATACAAGACCATTCCGATAACTAAGGTAATGGTCAAAACCGCATTTACAACTTGTAAGAATGATTGTTGAAGCGCATTTGAGACAGTCTCTACATCACTGGTAAAGCGCCCTAGCAAATCTCCAAATTGATGCTTATCAAAGTAAGAAACTGGAATTTGATTAATTTTAGAACTCAACTCATTGCGCATGTCACGTACTGTATTTTGCACTGCATTGGTCATAAAATAATTAGAATAGTAAGCCCCAATTTCATAGAATAAACCACGCAAAAGGTAAAGTGCCATTACCCCAAAGACATATGTTGTGTTTATGCTGGCGCCTTCGACTCCTTTTGCTATGTCCAGCACATTTCGTGTCAATTCTGTAATAGCAAGACCAAGTACAAAAGGCTCTAGCACGCTCATCACAATACTCACCACCTTCAAAAAGATAGCAAAGATTACTGAGAGTTTATAAACTTTTAAGTAACTCCACAAGCGCATAAAACTATGTTGTTTCATCTTTCCCTCCTATTCTTCTGTTAGTGATTGACTATTAAGCTGAGAATTAGCAATTTCGCGATAGATATCGTTTTGTCGCAACAATTCTTCATGTGTTCCGCGCCCGACGATTTCTCCCTTATCCAGAACAATAATCTGATCTGCATCCATTATGGTTCCCACACGTTGTGCTACAATCAATACAGTAGCATTTTGCGTAACTTCTTTGAGTCGACTTCGAAGAATGGCATCGGTCTTATAGTCCAACGCAGAAAATGAATCATCAAAGATATAAATATCTGGTTCTTTCACGACAGCACGTGCGATAGAAAGGCGTTGCTTTTGCCCACCTGAGAGATTGCTTCCCCCTTCAGCTAAATGGGTTTCAAAGCGTTCTTCCTTACTTTCGATAAAATCTCTAGCTTGTGCTACATCTGCCGCTTGTGTCAATTCTTCATAACTGGCATGTTCTTTCCCATACCGCAGATTTTCTGCGATTGTTCCCGTAAACAGCAAAGCCTTTTGTGGAATGAAGCCTATCTTCTGCCGCAATGCTTTTAGATTATAGGATCGCACATCTACCCCATCCACTAAAATTTTTCCTAAAGTTACATCATAGAAGCGTGGAATTAACTGCACCAGAGATGATTTCCCTGAACCTGTTGAACCAATAAAGGCAATTGTTTCACCAGGTTTTGCTTTGAAGGAAATATTATGCAAGACTGGACTCTCTGTTTCACCAGGATATGCAAAGGTAACATTGTCAAACTCTAAATAACCATGACTGTCTGTCTCAGTCACACCATCTTCGTTTGGATTGATTGAAATGGGCATTTCCATTACTTCTTTCAACCGTTCACTCGAAACAGCAGTTCTAGGATACATAGTAAACAAGCTAGACAGCAACAGAAATGACAGCAATGCATGAAAACTGTATTCGATAAAAGCAACTAAATCGCCAATTTGCAAATCTCCTGTACCTAGTGGTTTTAAAGCAAAGCAGACAATGGCAACAATCATCGCGATGATAATTTGAACAAAAAGAGGTTCTGTCAAACCAGTTAACTTGAACAGACGATTCGAATTATTCGCATAAATGTCATTTTGTGAAGCAAAACGCTCTTCTTGAAATTCTTCTCGAGCAAAAGCACGAATAACGCGCAACCCCATTAAATTCTCACGTGCGTATTGATTGATTTTATCTAAAGTTTTTTGTTGTTTTTCTGATAAAGGACGAGTCTTGACTGCTATATACCAAACGACAATGCCGAGGAAAGGAACAGAAATTGCAACAATCCAAGCCAAGGAAGGACTAGTGAAAAAAATCATCATCACACTAGACATCATCATCATTGGTGTAATGACACCCATTTTTAGGGATTGCTCTGCGAACTGCATCAAAACAAAAGCATCACTGGTAATCCGTGTCACTAAGGATGAAACACCAATCTGCTCGTATTCATGATGGGAATACTCTTGCAATTTGTCGTAGATGTCATTACGCATATCACGCACCATACTCGTTGTCAACTTACCAGCTGCATAAGAAAGCACGATCCGCCCCAAAATTCCCAACAAAATCACAATAAGCATCACAATCGCCCAATAATACAAACGGTTGCTGTCTTCTTGGTTAATCCCTTCATCAATCATCCGTGCTAAAACAGTCGGTAAACCGAGATTCACCACAACAAAGAAGACAGCACCAAAGAAATCCAATAGCAACCATTTTGGATATTTTTTCAAATAAGACCAAATATACTTCATGTTTCTCCTCCCTACATCATAAAATAATCCGCAATAAAAAAGCACTTATACACTTTTTAGACAAAATAGAGCGTGCCAAAGCACGCCTATGCAAAAACAGTATAACAAAAAGATGATAAAAATGCAAAAGCATATGGGCTATTAACTCCAAATTTAGTTGGTGACCGTCACTTCTCCTGTCTGATAATTTAATCGAATTCCTGTCTGTACGTTTGGCACAAAGACATTTATTTCCAAACTACCGTCGCTAGACTTGGCTTCAATATGTGAACCAACCGGTACTAAATCCTGCTCACTTGCGTAAATCAAGGTCACTCGATACCGAACTCGTTTATTTTTATCAAGAGCTTTACGTACTTTCGTTTCATAAAAATTTTGACCTGTAGAATGGCTAGCATTTGCTTGATTCGCCCAAGCCGTTTGCACCGCAATATTTTTGGGATTGCTAGTCGAAGCATCAAAGCCTTTCAAGTTACCAATCAAGGCATAACCCAGCAGATGTCCACGATCAACTGCATGATGATATTCACCCGATAAATGCTTCACCTGATGCCAGCCAGCAGGTGTCCAAGTTGTTGAACCATTACCTGTTTCTTCACGATTCCTATACTGACGAGTAGCTTTGGACAAAAGAGCATTTGCTACCGTTGGAACAGTTCGACCTCTGACCAATTTTGTCTTATTATCCGCATAAGGAATACTTCCCACTTTAGCATCTAAATCATTTTTATTCTCATTGACAATAAAAGCCCCTGCGCCATTCCACTCGATTTTCCCTTTGAGCTGTCGTTTAACAGATTCTGTTAAAACGCTCTGTGCTAATTCTTGACTGGGTGCTGCATAATTCTTACGAATACTCCTGTTAATAGCAGTGCTGTCAGAATGCTTCGTACTGCTATGATTATGATAATTGCTAAAAGAATAACCTCCCAGCGCAAGAACAAGTGCAAGAAATACGCCTGCTACACTTTGCGCTACTTTCTGGTTGGATTTCTTTCTCGCCATTTCTACTCCCCTTTAAATAAATAGGAGGGGGTGGGACTACAAAGTCAATTTCTACGAAATCACGACTTTTGTCTCACTCCCTCAAAGTTATTGCCCTCTAAAAACTGATACACTCAACAACTAGAAGTCACGCAATTACTGCGTCTTGTAATCGAACATTTTTGAATAAGAAGTTAGTTTTTATTTTGCCTCTTTTTGCTATTAAGATTATCGTCCTGTAAATTTGCTGATAATGGTATGCCATTTATCTAGTGATAAAATTGACCACGGATCCTTACCACCATATCCTACCACTAATCCAACTGCAAACAAAATCAAACCAAACAATAAGACTGCCAAAACAATTCCGACTTGTTTTTTAACATATTTCAAATTATTATTCATCGTCTTCTTCCTTCACTCGCTTAATATTTGCACCCAAATTAGCCAGTTTTTTATGAAATTGATAATAACCTCTATCTAAATGAGTTAGTTGACCTACTTTTGTTTCACCGTCTGCAACCAAACCTGTCAAAATTAGCGCAGCACTCGCACGCAAGTCCGTTGACATCACTTCAGCTCCTTGCAAAGCTTGACCACCAACGATACGAGCTGTATCTCGCATAATTTCCGAGTGTAAACCCATTCGACGCATTTCTTCCAGATGTTGGAAACGATTCTCAAAAACAGTCTCAATCATAGTGGATTCACCCTTAGCAACCGTCATCAAAGTTGTAAATTGTGCCTGCATATCTGTCGGAAAACCAGGATGAGGAAGAGTTTTGACATTGACTGCTCTTAGTTTAGAAATGTCAGATTGAATACGGATACCCTCATCTTCCTCCGTAACAGACACACCCATTTCTAGCAATTTCGCAATAAGTGGACGATTATGCTCCCAAATAGCATCTTGCACAAGGACATTACCGCCAGTCATAGCAGCGGCTACCATAAAAGTCCCGGCTTCAATGCGGTCTTGTACTACACTGTGGCTTGTCCCCATCAGCTCCTCAACTCCAGTAATGGTTAGTGTTTCTGTACCAGCACCACGAACTTTAGCCCCCATTTTGTTCAATAAAACAGCTAAATCAACAATCTCCGGTTCGCGCGCTGCATTTTCAATCACTGTTACACCATCCGCTAAAGTTGCTGCCATCATGATATTTTGCGTTGCACCCACGCTTGGAAAATCCATGTAAATATGAGCTCCATGCAATCGGTTAGCTTTGGCCTCAATAAATCCAGCCGTCTGCTTAATTTCAGCTCCCATTGCCTCCAATCCTTTCAAATGAAGGTCAATAGGACGACTTCCAATCGTACAGCCACCAGGCATAGAAACTTTGGCATAACCATTTCTTGCCAAAATCGGACCTAATACCACGATAGAAGCACGCATTTTACTCACATATTTATAAGGAGCTTCTTCGCTCAACGGCTGTGTAGCATCCACCGTAATCCTGTTTTCTTCTTGTTCAAAAGTCACTTTTGTATTCAATCCACGAACCACATTGTTCATCGTAAATACATCAGATAGAACCGGAACATTGGTTAGAGTTGTTTTCCCTGTCGTCGCTAGAATAGTTGCTGCAAGCAAAGGCAAAACAGCATTTTTGGCACCTTCAATTTTAACCGAACCGACTAATGGATTCGAACTGCCTTGTATAATAATTTTATCCATATTTCTCCAAAACACCTATTATATTTCTTTTCTTATCCTATAAATTACTATTAAACACATCTCGTCCCAATGTATAGAGACTGAGGAAGAAAGAACTGAGCAAAAACCCTAACGCAATACTAAACAATAAAATTAGAAATCGAATCTTAAGAGCATTGTCAGCATTCACCTTTAATAGTTTTTCCCAATTCACAACAGTAGAAAGCAAGTGAAATGAAAGAAAAATAAAAATCATGTAGCTACTAAGCGTAAAAATTAACTGAATCATATCCCCATTATACCAAAAAAATAGATGAGAGCAAACTATCAGACACAAATCAGGTACTGATAGCAAAAACGCCATTATAAAAAGGCCAATTGGCCTTTTCGTATTATAATCTTGTTCCAACGTTAATTCGATTAATGGCACGTTGAAGGGCAATTCTGGCACGACGTTCTTGGTCAATTAAATGCTTTTCCTGTGCTTCTTCAATGGCACGCTCGGCACGCAATTTTGCTCTTTCAGCACGACTGATGTCAATATCACGAGCGCGTTCAGCAGAGTCTGCAACGATGGTAATCAAATTATCAGCAACTTCGACAATTCCACCATTCACCGCAATCCAATTGACATGATCTTCTTCATCAATCCGCTTCACTTTGACCTCATCGACAGCCAAAACAGCAATCATGTTTTCATGATGCGGCAAAATCCCCATTTCTCCATCAAGAGTTTTAACGGAAACAAACGTTGCATGATGATCAAAAACCAGACCGTCAGGTGTAACGATTTGTACTGTCATTTGAGCCATAAGTCACCTCTTAGAATCCCATTTTTTCAGCTTTAGCAACCACATCTTCAATAGAACCAACGCCGCGAAAGGCATCTTCAGGAAGATGATCATATTTACCTTCAAGAATTTCTTTAAAGCCACGAACCGTATCAGCAACTGGCACATAAGAGCCTGGTTGACCGGTGAATTGTTCCGCCACATTAAAGTTTTGTGATAAGAAGAACTGAATCCGACGTGCACGAGCAACTAAGGTCTTTTCTTCGTCTGACAATTCATCCATACCCAAAATAGCAATAATATCTTGCAATTCATGGTAACGTTGAAGGACGCGTTTTACTTCTGCTGCAACAGCATAATGCTCTTCACCGACAATTTCAGGAGCAAGCGCACGTGAGCTAGAAGCAAGCGGATCTACTGCTGGATAAATACCTAATTGTACCAATTTCCGTTCAAGGTTAGTTGTTGAATCTAAATGAGCAAAAGCTGTAGCTGGCGCAGGGTCAGTATAGTCATCAGCTGGCACATAGATAGCCTGAATTGAGGTAACAGAACCTTTTTTCGTTGATGTAATACGTTCTTGTAATTGCCCCATTTCAGTAGCCAAGGTTGGTTGGTAACCCACAGCTGATGGCATACGACCAAGAAGGGCTGACACTTCAGAACCTGCTTGAGTGAAACGGAAGATATTGTCAATGAATAAAAGAACATCTTGACCTTCCACATCACGGAAATACTCTGCAATCGTTAACCCAGTCAAAGCTACACGCATACGTGCTCCAGGCGGTTCATTCATTTGCCCAAAGACCATAGCTGTCTTTTCGATAACACCAGATTCTTTCATTTCCCAGTACAGGTCATTCCCTTCACGAGTCCGTTCCCCAACACCAGTAAAGACTGAAATCCCACCGTGTTCTTGGGCTATATTATGAATCAACTCTTGAATCAAGACAGTTTTCCCAACGCCAGCACCACCGAAGAGGCCGACTTTCCCACCTTTGAGGTAGGGAGCTAAAAGGTCAATAACCTTTATTCCTGTTTCTAAGATTTCTGATGAAGTAGATAACTCATCAAAAGTTGGAGCTTTTTTATGGATTGGTTGACGTTCTGCATCTTCACCAAATGGAGTATCCAAATCAATGGTATCGCCTAAAACGTTAAAGACGCGACCAAGTGTTTCTTTCCCAACTGGAACAGAAATTGGTCGACCAGTATCTAGAACTTCCATGCCACGAGTCAACCCATCAGTGGATTCCATGGCAATAGTTCGAACCACTCCATCACCAAGCTCAAGAGCCACTTCAAGGACGATTTTTGATTTATTTTCGTCATTTTTATAGACTACAAGTGCATTATTTATCTCAGGTAATTTATCACCAGCTGCAAACGAAACGTCAACGACTGGTCCGATAACCTGAGCAATTTTGCCTGAGCTCATTCTTTTCTCCTCTATCTATTTATTTTATGTGACACTATTCTAGTGCACTTGCACCCGCCACAATTTCAGTAATTTCTTGCGTGATAGCAGCTTGTCTAGCACGGTTATACTGAATCGTTAAATCACTGATAACTTTCTTTGCGTTATCTGTTGCTGTCTGCATGGCGGTCATTCCTGCTGCATTTTCAGCAGTTTTCGCATCAATAATTGCCCCATAAATCATACTCTCAGCAAATTGAGGCAACAATTGATCCAAAATGACATCACGACTTGATTCCAATTCCAAATTCAAAACGTAGTCTTCATCTGCTTCATTTGGATCCAAATCCACAATTGGAAGCATTTGTTCAACACGCATTTGGCTTGTTAAACTATTGACGTGATGATTATAACAAACATACAATTCATCAAATAATTCGTTTTGATACATTTCAACCGTTTTGTTAATGATTTTACGGACTTCATCAAAGCTTGGTTGATCTGCTAAACCACGCAGTTCATAAATTGGTTGAAGACCACGAGCACGAAAGAAATCCGAACCCATACTTCCGATTGAAATAATGACAAAATCATCTTTATCATGGTATTCCGCAAAAAGTTCCATCATGGATTTGAGAATGGTCGCATTATAACCACCTACCAAGCCACGATCCGATGTGATAACGATATAAGCCGTTTTCTTAACCGGACGACTAACAAGCATAGGATGGTATTTGGAATTTTGAGCTTCATGTCCGTGAAGTAAATCCGTCAATAATTTTCTGACTTTAGAAGCATAGATTTGAAAATTTTTGGCTGCTTCTTCAGATTTTCCCAACTTTGCAGCAGACACCATCTGCATAGCATTTGTGATTTGACTGGTGTTTTTTGTGGATGCAATTTTATTTTTTATATCATTTAATGAAACTGCCATCTGACACCTCTCTTCTTACTTGAAGCTAGACTGATTGATAAATTCAGTAATTGCAGCATCTAAAGCAGCTTCTTCTGGAAGATCTTTTGTCCGACGAATAGTTTCATAGATGCCTTCATGATGAGCATCAAAGTAATCAAACAATTCTGCTTCAAAACGAAGAATATCATCAACTGGTACACTATCCAAGAAGCCATGTGTCAATGCATACAAGATAACCACTTGTTTTTCAACTGGTAGTGGTTCATGAACAGGCTGTTTCAATACTTCTACTGTCCGACGACCACGGTTTAACTTTGCTTGTGTCGCAGCATCCAAATCACTACCAAACTTGGTAAAGGCTTCTAGTTCACGATAAGAAGCAAGGTCGATACGGAGTGTACCAGCTACCTTCTTCATAGCTTTTATCTGAGCAGAACCACCTACACGCGATACAGATGAGCCGGCATCAATAGCTGGTCGAACCCCCCCATTAAAGAGACTATCGCTCAAGAAGATTTGACCGTCTGTAATGGAAATCACATTAGTTGCGATATAAGCTGAAATGTCTCCTGCTTGTGTTTCAATAAACGGCAACGCTGTGATAGAGCCACCGCCTAGTTCATCTGAAACTTTTGCAGACCGTTCCAAAAGACGGCTGTGAAGATAGAACACATCTCCAGGGAAAGCTTCACGACCTGGTGGACGACGAAGTAAAAGTGACAGTTCACGATAGGCAACCGCTTGTTTGGATAAATCATCATAAACAATCAAAACGTGTTTACCATTATACATAAATTCTTCTGCCATTGCCACACCAGCATAAGGAGCCAAAAACAGCAATGGTGACGGTTGAGAGGCTGACGCCGTCACAACGATTGTATAATCAAGCGCTCCATACTGACGAAGCGTTTCTACTTGCGTACGAACCGTTGACTCTTTCTGTCCAATAGCAACGTAGATACAAATCATATCTTGTCCCTTTTGGTTCAAAATCGCATCAATTGCAATACTTGTTTTACCAGTTTGACGATCTCCGATAATCAATTCCCGTTGACCACGACCAATTGGTACCAAAGCATCAATCGCTTTCAACCCCGTTTGAAGAGGTTCTGATACAGATTTCCGTTGCATAACTCCTGGAGCAGGCGTTTCAACTGGGCGTGTCTTGTCTGTCTTGACTTCACCAAGTCCATCAACCGGACGACCAAGTGGATCAACAACCCGCCCAATCAAAGCATCCCCAACCGGTACTTCCATGATTTTACCAGTACGACGGATTGTATCACCTTCGCGAATATCAGTAAAATCACCTAGAATGATAATCCCAACATCTGTTGATTCTAAGTTTTGTGCCATACCATATGAGCCATTTTCAAAAATCAACAACTCACCACTCATGGCATTGTCAAGACCATGGGCACGTGCGATTCCATCACCAATATAAGTGACGACCCCTGTTTCCGTGACGTCAAAATTTGGCTGGAAATTTTCAATTTGTTGCTTAATCAAAGCGCTGATTTCTTGTGCGTTAATCGCCAAAATTCACACCACTTTCTATTTCAATTTTTCTTTTACTATTTGTAATTGACGTTTAATACTTGCATCAATTGTCTTATTATTAGCAGTGATGATAAAGCCACCAATAAGACTCGCATCAAGTTCTTCTTTTAAGGAACGAACTTGCAATCCAAATTTTCGTTCAACAATTGGAATAATTTTGGATTTTTGAGTCTCAGATAAAGTCTGAACGGATTTAATCGTCACTTCAAATTCATTACTAATCATTTCAAGCTGATGAAGACTTTCTACTAAAATGTCATAAAAAAGATCTTCACGATGATTGTGAATAATAACTTCAATGAAGTTGTCAATCAAAAGCGAATCAGATCCTTGAAAATAGCGAAGGCTTTTTTCTTTTTCTGTATCATCAACACCAATGTGTGATAGAAAGGCAACTAAATTTGTATCATCCAAAATGTCTTTCATTTGATGAAGCTGTTCAAAGACATCTTTTTGTTGCCCTTTTTCAATCACAAGCTGGACAAAAGGTGTGGTATATTTTTCAATTACCGCAAATCTTTTTTTGTCCATTAAGCATCTCCTAGCTTGTCAATGTAGCGGTCAATCAACTCTTTGTGAGCTTCTTGATCCAACTGTTGGCCTAAAATTTTACTAGCAAGATTTACAGTCAAATCAGCTACATCACCTTTAATACTGTTCAAGGCTTCTGCTTTGGTTTGAGCAATTTCTTGATTTGCTTTCTCTTTTAAACGTCCAGCTTCGTCAGCTGCATCTGCCAAGATTCCTGCCTTATTTTTCTCAGCAGTTTCTTTAGCATTCTCAATAATGGTTGTCGCTTCCTGACGACTACCTGCTAATTCTGTTTCTCTTTTTTGCGCTAAATCTTCTGCTTTTTGACGAGCTGATTCTGCACCATCAATATCATCTGAAATCTTTTTAGCACGTTGCTCAAAAGTACTTGTGATATTCTCCCAGGCAAATTTCTTGATTAAAATGATTAACAGAAGAAATGAGCCTGCTACAAGGATAAAATCCCCAATAAGACTACCTAAAGTAATATTCATCTCTTATCTCCTTTCTATTCCTCACTGTTAATTTTCTTACCTAGATACATAGATGTCAACATGGTAAATACATATGCTTGAATACATGAAATAAAGACTGAAAAAGCAGTCCAAACAAGATTCAAGACAAAAGCAATTGGATACCAACCAGCAGCTTGTTGTGATAAAGTTAACAACAAACCAGACAGAACTTCACCCGCATAAATATTACCATAGATACGCAGAGCCAGAGAGGCAAAATTAGTGAATTCTTCCAAAATATTCATTGGAGTCATTCCAGCAGGTGTCGCAAATGCCTTGAGATAAGCTTTCACTCCCCGTCGGCGAATCCCTTCAACATGACAAATTAAGGTAATCAAAAATGAAAATCCTAAGTCAAAGGCAAGATTGGCCGTTGGAGATGTCCACAAATTATAACCATTGGTTGTCTGCACTTTTGCCATCAAACCAAGATTGTTAGCTACTGCAACGAAAAGGAATAAGGAAAAGATAAATAGAGAATAATTCTTTATATATTTATCGCCAATATTTCCCTTTGTAAAGCCAATAACAAAATCATAGAGGTATTCTAAGACATTTTGTTTGCCAGAAGGCTTCAGCGTCATTTTCCGACTAGCCCAATAAACAAAGGCAAATACGATAAATACAGTTAGAAGAGACATAGCAAGTAGAGTCAAATCAAAAGTCACAGGACCTAAAGTGATAGTTGGATTTATACTTTCTTCCAACGAACTCCACCCCCTTTTCTAAAGGATAACTTTCTTTTCTTATTTAATGATGAATGACATCGCAAGTGTTACGAAGAAAGTACCTTCGATAAAGGCAATCCCCATGATCATGAGCGTTCTCAACTGACCAATGATTTCTGGTTGACGTGATGCTGATTTAAATAGATTTGCCATTAAAAAACCTTCAGCGAGCGAAACACCCATACAGGCAAGACATAATCCAAAAAATGTTAAATTCATGATGAATTCTCCTTTATGTTTAAAATTTACTTACTTAGTTTAGTCCTAAAAATTCTTTTTGTCAAATGTTTTTGTCTTTTGGAAACGTTTTATAAGGATTTACTTCATTTTCCAAAAAAGCAAGGTATTTCTGCAATAATGATAAACCTAGATAGCGAAAACACGAAGTTTGTTTCACTATAAATCTACCTTTATAAAAAAATAGTAATCTTGTTCTTATTTATTGAAATCTGATACTTCACAAAATCTTCCTCTATCAAATGAAATAAATTAACTTTTCAACAAAGAGGCTGGATAGGTCCCAGCCCCTAACTTAATCCTTTTTCAGGTTCCAAATTTCTTTGGCGTATTGTTCAATCGTATCATCTGATGTGAATTTATCAGACGTTGCAATATTAACAAGACTCATACGCGCCCATTTTTCTTTGTCGCGATAGAGTTGATCAATCTTTTCTTGTGCAGCTACGTACGAAGCAAAGTCTTCTAGAAGGAAGTATTCATCATTGTGTGTAATCAAAGCTTCATAAATCTCAGCGCCTTCATTCCGGACATTTGGAATGGTTCCGTTTACGAAACTATCAACTACACGCCGAATGACTGGATTGTCTTCGTAGACACCGCGTGAATCATAATCATGACGTGCGTAATGGTCGTAGACTTCGTTTTTGTTCATACCGAAAATCACAATATTGTCATCTCCAACTTCATCTTTGATTTCAATATTAGCTCCGTCAAGGGTTGCCAGTGTAATGGCTCCTGTCATCATGAATTTCATATTGGATGTTCCTGAAGCCTCTTTGGAAGCAAGAGAAATTTGCTCTGACACATCTGCCGCAGGAATGATGAGTTCAGCTAAACTGACACGATAATTTTCAAGGAAAACAACTTTTAATTTGCCTTGTAAACTTTCATCATTATTCACAAGATTTGCTACTTCGTTGATTAATTTAATAACAGATTTTGCAAAATGATAACCTGGTGCTGCTTTAGCACCAAAAATGAAAACTCGCGGCACCATATCTTTATCAGGATTATCTTTCAAATCCCAATATAGCTTAAGAATATGGAGCAAATTGAGCAATTGACGCTTATAGGCGTGAAGCCGTTTCACTTGCACATCAAAGATAGCTTCCGTTGACACTTCCACTCCTGTAGATTCTTTGACGAAAGCTGCTAAACGTGCTTTAGCTTCCTGCTTAACATTATAAAATTCGCTCAAAACATGCTGATCATTTTTGTAGTCTAAAAGTTTGCGCAATTCATGAATATTTGTTCGCCAGCCCTTACCAATCAAACGATCAATTTCATTTGACAATGGTTCATCTGCAATTTGCAGCCAACGACGTTGAATGATGCCATTCGTTTTATTATTGAATTTTTCAGGATAAATAGCATAAAAATCACGCAGCGTATCTTCTTTGAGAAGTTCTGTGTGAAGTTTGGCCACTCCATTGACCGAATGACCGCCAATAATCGCCAAATGCGCCATGTGGATTTGATTATCTTTGACAATCCGAGTATGTTCAATCACTTGTGGGTCAATGCCACGCGCAGCCATATCAGCAATATAACGATTGTCAATTTCAAGAATAATTTGATAAACACGAGGAAGAACATTTTTAAAGAGCTCCGCATCCCATCTTTCTAGGGCTTCTGAAAGGATGGTATGATTGGTATAGCTCATCGTCTGAACTGTCGCATTCCAAGCGTCTGCCCATTCAAGACCGCAATCATCTAACAGAAGTCGCATAAATTCTGCTGGTGCAACTGCTGGGTGTGTATCGTTAATATGAACCGATACCTTTTCATGAATTTGCTCTAAAGGCAGACCTTGTTTCCGATAGGATTTGATAATGGTCTGCAAACCGGCACTGGTCATGAAATATTCTTGAATCAAGCGTAGCTCTTTTCCTTCATAACTTGAATCATCTGGGTAAAGAATGGCCGTAATATCCTGTACCTTGCGACGCGCTTCAATCGTTGGATAGTCTAATTCATATTCTTCAGGAATTTCGACATCCCAAAGACGAAGATTGTTGACAACGTCATTTCCAAAACCAATTTGTGGTACATCGTAAGGTACTGCACGGAGAGTTTGCGAATTTTCATAAATGGGAAGCATTCGCTCTTCTTTGTTGGCTTGCAGATAGACATTTCCAAAGATTTTAACATCTACAACATCGTGATCCTTACGTGTTTCCCAAACATTTCCGAGACTACCAAACCAATCATCAGGCAACTCGACTTGGTAACCGTCCACAATTTTTTGTTTGAATAATCCATAGCGATAGCGAATTCCATTACCAAATCCAGGATAACCTGTGGTTGCCAATGAATCCATAAAAGCTGCTGCTAAGCGACCCAAACCGCCATTCCCTAGCGCCATATCGTACTCAGCCTGTTTGACAGCTGTAAAATCAACACCTAATTCATCAAATCCTTCTTTGACAACATCGAGGATTCCAAGATTTAGTAAATTGGTTTCCAGCATTCGCCCAGGCAAAAATTCAATAGAAAAGTAATAAGCAATTTTTTGCTTGTCTTCTACTAATTTGTTTCGTCGCTCCAACCACATAGGAGTGATGTATTTGCGAATTGTACGTGCTAAGGTTTGAAACAGTTCTGCCGAAGTGGCATCTTCTACTTTAATCAATTGTTCTTCATGCAAAATGTCCTTAAAATCATGAAGAAATTGCTCTTTTGTTAGTTCCATTTCTTAACGGCAAACTCCTTTCTATCAATAAAGAGATTGGTACAAATGACTGTAAGCTTGGCTAGCTGTATCCCATGAAAAATCACGTTCCATAGCTTGTATTTGAAGGTTATACCATGCTTCTTTATCGTTATGATAGAGGCTGACAGCCATATCAAATGTCCATTTCAGCCAGTAGCCTGAGAAATTATTAAAGCTAAATCCAGTTCCTGTTCCTTCGTAGGCATTATACGGTTGAACGGTGTCACGCAAGCCACCAACTTCATGTACGAGAGGTAAGGTTCCATAACGCATGGCCATCATTTGGGACAATCCACATGGCTCAAAGCGACTTGGCATTAAGAACATATCACAAGCTGCATAAATTTCTTGGGCTAATTTCACATCAAACGTAATATTGGCAGATAATTTTTCTGGATAAGCTTGACCAAACCAAGCAAAGGATTGCTCAAAAGACGGGTCTCCTGTGCCTAAAAGAACAATTTGCACATCATCTTGCAGTAAATTGTGCAACTGATCCACAACCAAATCAAAGCCTTTTTGCCGAGTCAAACGAGATACAATTCCTACCAAAGGCACATCGTCTCGCACAGGCAGACCAACTTTTTCCTGCAAAGCACGCTTATTTGCTAACTTACCAGATAAGTCATCCTTATTAAAATGGTACTCCAGCAAATTGTCCGTTTCTGGATCATAAATATCTGTATCGATTCCATTGACAATACCTGATACTTTACCAGATTCCATTCGTAAAATTTGATCCAAACCACAGCCAAATTCTGGGGTCATGATTTCATGCGCATAGCTTGGTGATACGGTTGTCACCCGATCTGCATACAAAATCCCTGCTTTCATCCAATTCAAGCAGTTATTCCAACGCAAGGTACCGTCTGCATAACGCTCATAGCCTACTCCAAACAAATCCCAGAGCATGCCATCAGAAAATTGCCCTTGAAATTCTAAATTGTGAATGGTTAAAACAGTCCGAATTCCATGATAAGCTTGAATCCAATGGTATTTTTCTTTCACTAAAAATGGAATCATTGCGGTATGATAATCATGCACATGCAATACATCTGGAATGAAATCTACTCTCTCCATTAACTCAACAGCTGCCATTTGGAAATAGGCAAAGCGTTCGCCGTCATCAAAATCGCCATAAACATGTCCGCGGAAGAAATAGTATTGATTGTCTATAAAGTAGAAGGTAACACCGTTTAAAACTGTACGTTTCACGCCTACATATTGACCACGCCAACCGACCTTCACTTCAAAATGGAACAAGTCTTCCATTTGGTCGCCGAATTTAGTCTCTACCATATCGTAATAAGGCAACACCACTCCCACTTCATGACCAGCTTTCACAAGAGATTTAGGGAGAGCGCCAATGACGTCTCCCAAACCTCCTGTTTTAGAAAAAGGTGCACCTTCTGCTGCTACAAATAAAATTTTCATTGAATCCTATCCTCTGTCACTTTTTCGCCTTTTTTAAGAACAACTGGGTTATCAACTGTTCCTCGAACGGTCACATTCTCAGCAACCTCAACACCCTTATCTAAGATTGCATAGTCTACAACAGCATTTTCGCCAATAAGGACACGTGGGAAAAGAATACTGTTTTTTACACGACTTCCTTTTTTAATACGAGTATTCCGAGAAATGACAGAACCACTAACTTCTCCTTCAATAATACTGCCGGAAGCAAATTGAGCATTTGAAACCTTAGAACCGACTGCATAATAAGTTGGCTCTTCGTTTTTTACTTTAGTATAAATCTTTTGATTTGGAGAGAAAAGGGAATAGAATTTTTGTGAATCAAGCATATCAATATTGGCATTGAAGTACGAAGTGACAGAATGAATATTTGCTAAATAACCCGTATATTCATAAGCAAACGCTTTTTCCTGAGCAGCTAAATCACGTAAAACATAACGTAATTTTTGAGGAAATTCTTTTTGTGCTTCTATTTCTAATTTTTCAATCAGCCAGGGTGTATCCACAACAAAGATATCTGTTGACATGTTGTACAAATCCTGATCTTTTTTATCATCAAAAAGATGGTGATTTTTCACATGATCTGTTTCATCAATTTCCAAAACAGCATTGACTTCGGAAATTTCTTCTTTTGGTAATTTTTTATAGACAACTGTGATCGGTTGATCAGTTGTACCATGTAAGTGGAAGACTTGGTTCAAGTCGATGTTCACCAAAACATCACAGTTCAATGCTACCGTTTGATCGCTGCCCGAACGTTTTAAGTAGGTCAATAATTGCTCGTAGTATTCTTTACCAACAGTAGAACTTTCTACGCGCGTATTATAAATACCAAGATAGTAGTGACTCAAAAGAGTAGACAGCCCCCATTCACGTCCAGAACGGATATGGTCAAAGACAGAACTAATATTATCTTGTTGGAAAATGCCAAAGACGCTCCGAATCCCTGCATTGGCCAGACTAGACAACGGAAAGTCAATTAAACGATATTTCCCACCAAACGGCAAACTGGCAACTGGACGATGATTTGTCAAAGTAGACATATCATGAAATCCAACTGTATTTCCTAAAATTGCTGAATATTTATCAATCTTCATCTGATGGTACCCCCACTTTCTCATTGTATCCGATAACTTGTACTTCGTCTGTTCCATCAATTTCTACACCATCAGAAATGATAGCTCCTTCACCGATAATAGCACGTTTGATTTTTGCACCTTGACCAATGATAGCACCACTCATAATCACAGAATCTTCTACAACTGCATCTTTACGCACTTGAGCTTCCGTAGAAAGAATGGAATGCTTAACCGTGCCATCTACCAAACAGCCGTCCACAACCAAAGAATCTTCTACATGAGCATTTTCTCCAAGGAAGTTTGGTGGAGAAATCAAGTTACGTGAATAAATTTTCCATTGACGATCCCGGCTGTCTAAAGCATTGTTTGGGTCAATATACTCCATATTGGCTTCCCAAAGTGACTCAATCGTTCCAACATCTTTCCAATATCCCTTAAATTCATAAGCATAGACACTTTCGCCGGATTCAAGATAATTTGGAATAACATTCTTACCGAAGTCAGACATATCTACATTGCTCTTTTCAGCAGCTACCAGCATATTACGCAGGCGTTTCCAGTCAAAGATATAAATCCCCATAGAAGCCTTAGTAGACTTAGGTTCAGCTGGTTTTTCTTCAAACTCGACAATGCGGTTATTGGCATCTGTATTCATAATACCAAAACGACTGGCTTCTTTTAAAGGAACATCCAGAACAGCTACCGTCAGACTGGCGTTGTTGTCCTTGTGAGATTGAAGCATATCATCGTAGTCCATTTTGTAAATGTGGTCACCAGACAAAATCAAGACATACTCAGGATTGATAGTATCAATATAATCAATGTTTTGATAAATCGCATGACTAGTTCCTTCAAACCAACGATTGCCCTCACTTGCTGAATATGGCTGGAGAATAGAAACTCCTGTGTTAATACCATCCAGTCCCCAACTAGAACCATTTCCAATATGACTATTCAAAGCTAATGGTTGGTATTGAGTAATGACACCAACATTATGAATTCCTGAATTGGCACAATTGGACAAAGCAAAGTCAATGATACGGTAGCGTCCACCAAATTGTACTGCTGGTTTGGCAATACTTTGAGTGAGTTTTCCAAGGCGTGTTCCTTGCCCACCGGCAAGAATCAAAGCTAGCATTTCATTCTTCATCTGTTACTCCTTTTTGGACTTCTTACTTCCATTTGCTGATTTCACACGACGTTTAATTTTCCAAATACTTGCCCCTAATGCTGGCAAAGTAAAGGTCAACGTCTGAGGATAATCCTTCCACAAGCCTTCTTGAGACTGAACTGTTTGATTATACTCTTTCCATACACCTCCCCATTCTTCTAATTCAGTATTCCAAATTTCTTCATATATGGCTGTCACCGGAACACCAATGGTAAAGTCTTTGCGCTCTACCGGAGCCATATTAAAGACGCAAATTAGCATATCTCCCTTGTCATTTTTCCGAATAAAGGAAAGTACACTTTGATCTGTATTATCCGCATCAATAATTTCTAAGCCATCCCAATTCAAGTCGTTTTCCCATAAAACACGATTTTCTTTATAAAGCTGATTGAGTTGAGAAGTGAAATGTTGCATCTTAGCGTTCATATCATCTGCCAAATCACGCCATTCTAAAGATTCTTCGCATTTCCATTCTAAGAATTGTCCCCATTCGCTGCCCATGAATAGTAATTTCTTCCCTGGGTGACATATTTGATAAGTATAGAGATTTCGCAGACCAGCAAATTGATTATAGCGATCTCCCCACATCTTATGCATGAGACTCTTCTTACCATGTACCACTTCGTCATGAGAAAATGGCAACAAGAAGTTTTCAGAAAAAGCGTACATGAAACTAAAGGTTACTAGATTAAAATCATACTTGCGGTAAATTGGGTCTTCTTCGTAGAAGCGCAGAATGTCATTCATCCAGCCCATGTTCCACTTGTAGTCAAATCCAAGACCACCCATTTCTGCCATACCTGTAATCTTTGTATCACTCGTGCTTTCCTCTGCAATCATCATGACATCTGGATGAGCCAGTTTGATAACCGTGTTCAAGCGTTGAAGGAAGTAATAGCCCTCGTAGTTGCGATTGCCACCGTCAATATTTGGTTGCCATGGACCGCTATCATAATCTAGATAGAGCATGTTGCTAACAGCATCCACACGGATTCCATCTAAGTGATAAAAGTCAATCCAAAACTTGATACTAGAAATCAAGAAAGACTGCACTTCATTCTTTCCTAAGTCAAAGTTAAGAGCGCCCCAGCCGTAATTATGGGCACGGTCATGATCTTGATACTCAAATGTAGGCGTACCGTCATAATAAGCCAAAGCATCATCATTGATAGTGAAATGTCCCGGCACCCAGTCTACGATAACTCCAATATTATTCACATGACATTCTTCTACAAAATCACGAAACTCTTCAGGAGTTCCATACGTATGCTCAAGTGCAAAATATCCCATCAGCTGATAACCCCAGCTCAGTCCAAGTGGATGCGCCATTAGTGGCATGAATTCCACATGAGTATAATTCATTTTAACCAGATAAGGAATTAGTTCTTCTTTTAATTGAGCAAATGAGTAGGAACTGCCATCTTCATTTTGCTTCCAAGAACCTGCATGAACTTCGTAAATATTCACAGGTCGTGAGAAAAATCCCCAACGTTTTCTGCGAGCTAACCACAAGCCATCTTTCCATTTCTTTTCAGGAATTGTCCGAACAACTGCACCTGTACCAGGACGTTTTTCAAAATAGATAGCTAAAGGATCAATTTTTAAAATTTCTTGACCGCTGCTTCGTCTAATATTGTATTTGTAAATATCTCCTTCCTTTGGCAAATCCGTGAATACTTCCCAAACACCACCTTCATTGCGTGTCATAGGAATCTGATTTTCATACCAGTCAGTAAAGTCTCCAATCAAATGCACACTTTGAGCATTTGGCGCCCATACACGAAATGTATAGCCGCTTTGTCCATCAACTTCATCTTGATGAACCCCCAAATAGTGTTGTAAATGGAAATTTTCACCTGTGGTAAAAGTTCTCAATGCTTCTTGTCTATCCATTTTTTCACCTCGCTTTGTAAGCGTTTTCTATAATTCTATTTTACTATTTTTCCTATTGCTTTTCAAGTAAATTTCCAATATTATTACAAAAAATTCGCAAAACCGAACTTTTCTTCAAATAATACTCACTATTATTAAAAATAACTAGATTTTGTTGGAATTCTAAAATTTTCATTCCATTCCTACTAAATAGCCACTAACATATCAAAGCTACTTAAATGAAAATTTTCATAAAGGTCTATATAGCTTTATAAAAAGGCCGCACAATGCTGCCTTTTCTATTTATTTTATAGTAGCAAATCGCAAAATTACGATCTAATTTCAAATATTTTTCCTCCACTCTCTGATTTACTATTATTTTATCGAACTTTTCTGAAATTTTCAAGCAATATTTTCAATAAAACACAAAATTTAGGAACTATTTTTAATTTTTATGAAGAAAACATTCGTGAATAAGAGGGCGATTTATCTATTCTACTTTCACCATTTGAAGCTGTGCTCCACCTAACAACACTAAGTATTTTTCAACTTTTTCAATACTGTATGAACGACTAAGAGCTTCAGCATAAAGTGCTAATTGTGCTTGGTAGCGCTCCACTAATTCACTTGAATTTGTATATCGATCCGTCTTGTAATCAAAGAGAATGATTCGGTCCGTCAGCAGTAGATAACCGTCCAGAATCCCACGGACTACAAAATATTGTCCACTTGCTGGATCCTGCTTTAACATAGCAAAAGGAGCTTCACGATATACTCTGTCTGTATGCTTCAAAAGGAGCTGTCCAAGTTCAGTCCCAAAGAAACTAGCTATCTTTTGCAAATCAATTTTCTTTTTAACACTTTCTTCTGCCTGAACCTGTTTTAAAATTTTTCTCAAAATAGCTATCGTAGGGGCTTGATCCAAAGGAATACGCTGCATCAGTTCATGGACAGCGCTACCGATTTGCGCTCCTGTAACTGGAGCTTTTTTAGCAAAATTTGGTAGCTCAAAAGAAGCTTTTCCTACAATGGTCGGATTCCTTTTCTCCATAATTTCAACGCCGTCTGTATCCATAATCGGTTCATAAAATTTCTTAATTTGACTCGGTGTTCGGACACTCGGTAAATGGATGGCAGCTTGATACTTGGTATTCAATCGATCTACATTTTCCAAAATATCCAAAGCCCTACGAATATCCTCAGATTGGCGATTATGCACCATACTCTCTTCAATAATCGCGTCTTTCAATTTCAGTTGACCTATTTTTTCATCCATCAAATCACTATCTGTCACAAAATGTGTTGAAAAGGCTAGATTATCTTTCTCAAATACTACATGTAAAGCCCACATCCAATCTTGAAAACTTGTCATACTTTGCCTGATAGATGCAGCTAAATGCCCCTTCACTGGAGTAGGGAAGCTTTTTTTCTCCAAACTGTTCTGATGACCTTTACCAACTAAATACAGTTTCCTTTCAGCGCGTGTCATGGCGACATAGAGTAGACGCATTTGCTCAGAAATACTGGCTAGATGAATCTCACGCTCATTTTGCTCATAAGGCAAAGTATTAATAGACAAACGAACATGGTTTGGAGCTAACTTATCAGCAACATCTACTGCTACATCAGCTACATACTTGATACCAACGCCATTTTGACGACTGAGAATCAAAGCAGAACTGCTATCTTTACGATTGAAAACTTTGTCCATATTGAGCAAAAAGACATATTTAAATTCCAAACCTTTGCTCTTATGAACTGTCATCAGGCGAACCGCGTGTTTCGGAGCTGCAACAACGACACTTGCCAAGTCATTTTGAGTTTCTAAAATCTTATCAATCATCCTGATAAAACGTGACAAGCCTTTAAAACTCATTTTTTCGTAATCATTTGCTCGCAAAGTAAGGGCATAGAGATTAGCTTGACGTCCCGCTCCATTTGGTAAAGCTCCCGCATAATCGTAATAAAAACGATCTTGATAGATTTTCCAAAGCAAATCATAGAGCGAATTTGTTTTTGCATACTCTCGCCAAGCCTGTAGTGTTTCTTGAAACTGCTGGATTTTTTTTAAAAGAGGAGGCGTGATAAGTTCAGGATATTGACCGTACCCATTCAGAGTATTCTTCAACTTCTCATATAGATTTTCCTGATGGACAACATAATTTGCCTCAGTCACCTTCTTTTGCAAAGCTAAACGTGCCAATTCATCTTCTGTAAAGTTGAACATGGGCGACTTTAAAAGCGCCACTAAAGCATAGTCATTAAGAGGATTGTTAATCGTACGCAAGGTGTCTAACATCACCATGACTTCAACAGACTGAAGGTAATTGTCCTCACCACCGTCTGAAACAACAGGAATACCATATTTAGCAAATTCAGCTAAAATCGCATCGTTGCGTGTGCGTGAAGCTGTTAGCAAAGTAATATCCTCAAATTGGACATTTTCTTCATTGTATAGGCGAATAATTTCTTTGATAACCAGCGCCACTTCTCCTGCAGAAACAGAAGAAACATCTTTGTCGTTCTCCTCATTATCTGTCTCAAGCGCTCCATCATAAATGAGAAATTCTGTCTGATACAAGGGATTTGGTTCTTTTTTATCAGGATTTCCAGCTACCAGATAATGCGTTTCATTGTAATCAATTTCTCCCACTTCTTCATCCATGAGGCGCTTAAAAACATCATTGGTGGCTTCCAAGACTTCCAAATGACTGCGAAAATTCTCTTTTAAGACAATCAATTTCCCTTGTTGACTATCGCTTTGATACAATTTGAATTTCTCATTGAAAATCTGCGGATCCGCTTGACGAAAACGATAAATAGACTGTTTAATATCCCCCACCATAAAGCGATTACCCCCATTTGATAACAGTTCTAGCATCCGCTCTTGCGTGTGGTTAGTATCTTGATACTCATCTACCATGACTTCATGGTATTTGTTCCTATAAAACTGACGCACATCCGAACATTCTTCTAAAATCTGAATAGCAAAATGACTAATGTCCGCAAATTCAAAAGCATTTTCTTCTTTTTTGCGATTCAAATAGCTTGTAACAAACGATTTCATAAATTGCTGCAAAACAAGTAAAATTTCTTTTGCTTCCTCATGGTAGGTCATTTGAAATTCAAAACGATAAAATTGATCTGCCAAGTCTCGTAAAACTTGAATTTTTTCTTTGCGTTTTTCGTTATAGGCGTTAATAATTTCTTTTAATTCTTCTTTTCGTCCGCTGTTCGTCAAGGCTTTTCCATTGCTGGCACGCGATATTTCTACAATGTTATTGAGCGTTGTGAGATAGGCTTCCTCAGAGGAATGCCCTTGTAAACTTGCAAGGTCATCAAGCACACGCTGCACATTTTCAAGATATTTTGCTTTGGAAAATTCCTTGGCTTCATGAACCAAATGATAGCTAAAAAAATCTTCTAAATCAAAGAGGGCTTCTTTTGTTTGTGCTAAAAGTTGCGCTTTTTCTTCTTGGAAATCTGCAAACTCATAGCCTTTCAAAAAGTCTTTTTCCAACCATTCTATTGGACTCCTAGTAGACTGCAAAAAAGAATAAATCTTATAAACCTGCTCGCGAAAACCAAGCAAATCTTTTCTCTGACCTGTAAAGTTTTTGACTAATTTTTTAAACAAAGCAGCCTGATCAGATTGATAGAAGTCTTCAAAAACTTGCTCAAAAACTTCATTTTGTAGCAATAACTGCTCACTCGCATTTTGCAAAATGCGAAAATTTGGCGCCAATTCCAATAGATAACCATATTTATTCAGGACTTTTTGGGTAAAAGAGTCCATGGTTCCAATATCTGCATTCGGAATATCGGCTAATTGCTGAGCCAAGTGTTGTTTTAATTCCTCATCATTTGTTTCTTTCAAAGCCTTGGACAGCTCTTTCTCCAAGCGCTCTTTTAATTCACTAGCTGCTTTGACGGTGAAAGTTGAAATGAAGAGCTGCTCAATACGAACGCCCCGCATAATTTGGTCAATAATCCGCTGCACCATAACAAAGGTTTTTCCTGATCCCGCAGAAGCAGAAACCAGAATATTTTGACCGGAAGAGTAAATGGCTTCAATCTGTTCTGGTGTACGTTTTTGAACTTTGTCAGACTGAACTTCCTGATCCTGCAAAGCACGAATCTCTGCTTGAGTCAAAAATGGAATTTGTCTCATTTTTCTAACTCCTCCTTCATCTTTTCTATCCATGCTTGACGCTTCTTCTCACCCGTTGAGTTCTTACCTTCTAATTTCACTAAATGTCGGGCACTAGAAAGATGAAGATTGGCTTCAAAACCTGTAATGGACTTATATTGTTCCACAAAAGGTGCAATACTTTTGCCATTTTCTGTATAAGGATTAATCTTAAAATGCCCTGTCAATATCTGCTCGGCAGCACGACGGTACAAGAGTGCATTATAAGCTAACAAAGTTTCTAGCTCTTCTTGACTTAATAAATTGACTTTCTTTTTATTATACAAATCATTGAGCTGATAAGCTTGCTCCGATAGAAATAGCCCCTTGTATTCTAACGTTTTCATCACCTCTTTGACTGCATCACTCTGCGACTTGGTCTTCGCTAAAGGTACGAGTGGATTGGTCATCTGCAAATACATGGCGCCAAAAACCTGTGCTTCATCACTCGTCCACTTTTCTTGTTTCAATGCCATTAGATACGTAGGTAATTGAGAATTCAAACCATTGAAAAATTTTTGAAAATCAAAATCTGTGTCACTTGATTTATAATCCACAATTCCCAGACTGTCATTACTTCTCAATCGGTCAATACGGTCAACTTTTCCTCGAATTTGAAGGTTGCGTCCGTCTGATAAGGTTAAAAATTCTGCACTCTCTTGCCCAAAAACAGCCTCTTCCTGAATAGTTTCTACTAAATCATTTCTTTCTAGAACACGCCCTGTCGCACGCGCTGCGTCAAGCAAAACTTCATGAGCAAACAATGCTTTGGCACTTTCGGTATAAAGAGCTTCAAACTCCGGTTCACAGCTTACTTCCTGAATGGCTTTTTCTAGACGGATGTCGAATTGCTCGTTCGATTGATCGTGCACGACTTTTTCAAACACACGGTGCAGAAAATTTCCATGACTGCGCGCATCTGGGTAAATTGTCATTTCTTCTTGCAGAGCCAAAATATACTTCAAAAAATAAGCATACTGATTACGATAAAATTCTGTCAAAGCTGAAGTCGACAATAGAAATGCTTGATGAGGCGGATAAAGGATTTGCAAAGTCTGCTCTGACAAGGTTTCTGTCTCAAGACTTGACGTGACATTCGGAATCGAAATGCCTTCACTTTCCAATTTTTTGCGCAAAACTCGTACAGCTACTGACCAAAAAGTCTGTTCTTTCTCAGTCAAAGAATGCTCTTTATCAATATCTCCTTGATTCAACTCAATAACCCTCGCCAATAAAGCACGATAAGTACCAATATCATCACTTGTTGCCTGCGGATGCTTCACCTCAATTGGCAAAGCAATTGGTTGCTCACGCAGTTCCAACAGATATGGAGAAATGTCATTCTCTATTTCATTGACAATCTGAGGAGTGGAAAGTACCAATCTATCCGTTGCAGCATTTAGAAGTGACAAGGCGACAAAACGATTTTTCTTGAGATTTTCCTGAGCAGCAATCAGCAATTCCGAATGCTCATCTGTCACTTCGTTTAGCAACAAACGGTCTTCATCTGACAAAAGAGTCTTATTTTGTGCAATTTTGGGAAAATAGTCTTGGATCAAACCAATCGCGTAAACAAAAGGACTTGACAACGGCTCAATCAAGTCATAAGACTGAACGGTCACAACGTCTACTGTTGCTGGAATCGTTCGATAATTAGATAACAGCATTCCTGACTGCACCAGAGTCAGAAAATCATCTAGATTGACTTTGCTAGCTGAAAAGACATTGGCAAATTGTTCCAAAACATGGCAAAAAGCTTTCCAAACTTCTTCTTGCCGTTCTTGATTTTGCGGATTCGTAAAATCTACTAAACTAGCAAAATTCTGAGAAAAAGAAATTGTTGTTAAAAATTGATGAAATTTTTGAAGCAGGCCTGTCGCTGTTTGACTGCGAGATTTAAAAAATTCCAAGAGAGGAGTGACTATATTTTTTCTTAATTGATTGATATGAACTAGATTAAATTTTCGTTGTTGATTATGAGTAAATTCTTTAGAAAACTTACTCATTCCTCTCACGTCTGCAAAACGGATATATTGCTCAAACAAGTCTAGTTCTTCTTGCTTTAAATGACCATAAAGACCTGTTTTTAAGAGATTGAGCAAATCTTCCGTTCGAAAATTGTAGTGTTTTAGGCGCACTAAAGCTTCAATAAATTGCACCAAAGGGTGATGGGCCATAGCCTCACTTCGTCCCAGATAAAAAGGGATTTGATACTGATCAAAAATCGTCTTTAACTGTAAATGATACGCTTCCACATCTCCCAAAAGAACGCGAATATCCTTATAACGAACTCCATCATGAACTAACTGACGAATGCTTTTTGCCACATATTCTAATTCTTCTTTTTGATTGACTGTTGACCAAATCTGCACATGCGAGCGATCCTGCTCCGTTAGCTTTAGGTCAACATCTGAGAAATCATACCGACTTTCTAACAGTTTTGAAATCTTTCCAAAAGCATCATCTGGCTGGCTTGCTGGTATATATTCAGGTTTCACTTCAAATTTACCTGCCAACTGTCGCAAGAAATCAACACTCGCCTGATAAAGATTGCCCTCTCGAAAACTTGCACGATACGCTTTTTCACTTGCATAAGCACCGATGATAATTTCCACACCCTTATTATGCAAAATCTCGATCAAATAAGCTTCCTCAGCCGAAAAGCGCGTAAACCCATCAATAACCAAGACTAAATCCTGCAGTTCCTCATCCACATCACCTGCTATAATATGATGGGTAAAGGCTATGATATTTGAATCAGAAGTAAATTCACTCTGATTAAGCTGATACATCACTACTTGAAAAATCTTGATTAAATCTGCTTTTTTCTCTGCTTCTTCCAAATAGTCTAGGTCTGTATAACTCATCTGAGCGACTTGCAGTTCATGATAGAGCTCAACCAATTGCTGAATAAATTGTGCATCCGTCCGAATGCCACCATACACCCTCAAATCATGCTCATTCATTTCTGAAAGCACTTTATAAAAGAGCATGCTAAGCCCAATATCATCTATGTTTTCTCCCTTTTGCACATCATTGAGGACAAAATAACGTGCCATCTGCGCAAAACGTGTCACTGTAATAGCAAAGGAAGCATGGTTTTCTAAAAGAGCCAAAACAGTGCTCTCCTTTTCAAATGAAAGAGAATTAGGTGCAATATAAAACACGCGCTTACCTTCCTGTGCCAAGCGTTCTGCTTCTTTCACCAAAATCTTCGTTAAGGGATTGCGAATATCTGTATAAAGTAATTTCATGAGCATCCTGTTTCTGTCAAAATATAGTTTAATTATATCATTTTTAAAGTTTTTCAACAGCGATTGACTGCATGCCTTTTCAAGAAAAATCCCCACAAGAATACTTGTGGAGAACTATTTTTAACGATAAGCTAAAGCTTTTTTGAAACTCTTCCAAATACCAATATCATCTGTTTGCAAAATCAAGCTGGAATAAATTCGACCAATATAAACCGTCATTCCAGTGGTAAATAAGAACGCAATCACAAAGGAAATCCACGCTTCCAAACTAGTTGCATAACCATTGATAGCACGGAAAGGCATAAAAAAGGTTGAAATAAATGGAATATACGAGCCAACTTTAAGTAAAATCGTATCACCTGCATTTCCAAGAGCTGTTACACCCAAGAATCCTAGTACAACTAGCATCACAACAGGCTGAACAGCTTTCCCAACATCTTCAATTCTCGTTACCATCGAGCCTAAAAAGGCAGATAGGACAACGAACAAAAAGACACTTAAAGTAATGAAAGCAATGGTATTAAAAGAAATGGCTTCACCTAGATGCTTCATCAAATTTGGATTAGCTTGCAAAAATTCTTTTACAAAAGAAACCTTGTCAGAAAATATTAGTAAGAGCACTGCTCCTATCACGTAAATTCCTACATGTGTCAAAATTACTGCAAAAATTCCAGCCATTCGACCATAAAAATATTCAGATGCCTTGATACTGGAGAAAATAACCTCCATAATCTTTGTTCCTTTTTCGCTTGCAATTTCCTGCGCAGTTGAGCTTGTATAAACAATGAGAATCATGTACAATATCAAACCAATTGCTGTTGCAACAACTGTTTGAATCGTTTTCTTAGCCTCTTTCTTTTCGTCAATTTTTTCCTTAAAATCAATCCCCCTTGAAAGCAGTTTAACTTGGTTTGCTGATAAATTAGCTTGGCTGATATTTGCAACCTGCTGTAACTGTAGTAATTTCTGTGAAATTGCTGCCTTTGTAGTGCCATTCATCCCTGTATCAGCGACATAGGTTGCTTTAATTTGACCGCTTGCTTCTGATAGCAGCAAATACCCCCCGACATCACCGTCTTTTATAGCTTTCTTGGCTGCTGCTTCATCTTTATAATCGAAGTCCAGATTCTTGATATCTTTTAAAACTTCCTTGATTTGTGCATTGTCTGTTACAACAGCAATACGGCTAGAATTGGTGCTTGACATGGAAGAAAGATACCCAACTCCAAAACTAAGACCAATAAAGATGAAAGGAGAAAGAACCATGAAGACAAAACTCCATGACTTGACATGACGAAGATAAGTCTCTTTGATTACAATTAACGTCTGTTTCATACTTCCACCCCTGATTCTAATTTAAAGATTTCATCAATTGTTGGAGCTTGTTGGTCAAAAGTTGCAATATATTGTCCTTTAGTCAGCAAGTCAAACAAGTCCTTCCCAGCTGTTTCGTCATCTAATATCAATCGCCATGTTCCTTGATTGGTCAGACTGGCTTTGCTTACGTGAGGAAGCGCCTCTAATTCAGCTTGAGAAAGCGCACTAGATACAAAGAGTCGTGTTTTCCCATAGCGATTACGAACTTCTTGTACACTACCATCCAAAATGACTTTACCATCACGAAGCATGATGATCTTATCACATAATTCTTCCACATTTGTCATGACATGATCAGAAAAGATAATGGTCGCTCCGCGCTCTTTTTCTTCAATAATAACTTGCTTTAAAATCTCCGTATTAACTGGGTCAAGACCGCTGAAAGGCTCGTCTAAGATAATCAAATTTGGCTCATGTAAAAGTGTAATAATCAGCTGCACTTTCTGCTGATTTCCTTTTGACAAGCTCTTGATTTTATCAGTCAATTTTCCTTTAACTTGCAATCGTTCCATCCACTGAGGCAATTTTTCTCTCACAACTGCACTTGATACACCTTTTAAATTCGCCAAATAACGCACCTGCTCATAGACAGTCAACTTAGGCATCAAACTTCGTTCTTCTGGTAAATAGCCAATTTCCCGATAAGTGTCTTGAGAAATAGCTTTGCCCTCAAAAGAAATCCTACCGCTATATTCTAAAAAACGCAGAATGCTATGAAAAATCGTTGTTTTCCCAGCACCGTTTTTTCCAATCAGACCAAGGATTTGTCCTGATTCAGCCTTAAAATCAACACCAAACAGAACTTGTTTTTGCCCAAAACTTTTTTCTAAATTCTGAATTTCAAGCATCCTAAACCTCCTGAAATTTTAAGTTCACTATATTATATATATTGTCTATATTTAATAGTATAATATTTTGAAAGCGTATTTTCAAGTTTTTGTGTAAAATTCCTTATTTTTTACAACAAGAAAGAGAGTCATCAACAGTTACATTTATAGATCGTCTGTCTCTCACTCTCTTGCCTTTATTCTATTTACGCTTTACTAAGCCTTAAAAGCCTCTACCAATACTTGAAATTCTTCATTGGAAAGCGTAATCCCTTTCCCCATTTTTGTATGGTCAGGACTCCAGCTACGGATATCGTATTTTGCTGGCGCACCATTGAAACTCACTCGATTCAATTCTTTTGTCCAGCCTTTTTCATTTTCTGACAAAACCAATAATTTTTCTTCTATCTCAAATTTAAACTCTGACATTTTTTCTCCTTTTTCTTCTTTCTTGATTTATTCGTAAAAAATTTACTTTTTTAGCAAGTTTATTATATAATATATTGTAACAAGTTATGGAGAATTTAGCTATGAAAAAATTTCTCGAAATGATTTTAGAACGCGCAAGTGAATTTATCAATTACAAAAAGAATACGCAAGAAATAGAGGAGGACAACGCCAATATTTTGCAGATGATTGAAACCGCTTTGCAAAAGAAATCAGGCGTACATGTCATTTTTTTAGATAAAAGTTTTACGGGTGATATTGTCAAATATGACAAAGAACGCCAGCAGCTCATTATAAAAAATTTCCAGAAAAGCATGTCTACCATTATTCGTATTTCAGATATTAAGCGGATTCGTCTGGTTCCTAATACTATCAGAGAAGCACAAAAAAGAAATTCCAACCTCAAATGAGATTGGAATTTTTTATTCAAACAAACCATAATAATCCGCTATGGTCATTTTGGCTTTTTCTTCCTGTTTGAGGTCTTGGATAATCTGTCCTTCTTTCATGACAATGAGACGATTGCCATATTTGAGGGCATCCTCCATGTGATGAGTAATCATAAGAGCCGTCAGTTGGTCTCTTTGGACAAAATCATCAGTCAACTCCATAAGGGCAACACTAGTTTTTGGATCCAGCGCTGCTGTATGTTCGTCTAGAAGAAGCAGTTCTGGGCGCTTGAGAGTCGCCATCAGCAAACTCAAAGCCTGTCTCTGACCACCAGAAAGAAATTCAATTGGCGTATCCAAATGTTTTTCTAAACCATTGCCAATTTTCTCTATTATTTCTTGAAATTCTTTGCGATAACGCTTCAGGCGACGTGGGACCAAACGACGTTTTTCACCACGAAATTTTGCAATTAACAGATTCTCTGCCACTGTCATACGAGGAGCTGTTCCCATTTTTGGATCTTGAAAGACACGTGACAGATACTTAGCACGTTTCTCTGGCGAATAACTCGTCACATTTTCACCTAGAATATAAATACTGCCACTCGTCAATGGCAATGTGCCCGCAATAACGTTGAAAAGAGTGGATTTCCCTGCACCATTTCCACCTAAAATGGTAATGAAGTCATGCTTATGAATGGTCAAGGAAACATTGTCAAGAATCGTTTTTTCATCAAAGCCATTATTCACAACTTTCGTCGCATTTTTTAATTCTACAATTGCTGTCATTTGCTTAACTTGACTCCTTTAAAGAATTTATTTTTAAAAGTCGGAATCATGAGGCAAACCGCCAAGATAACCGCACTATACAGACGGAGATAACTGGTATTAAAACCAAGTGCAATCACACCCCAAATTAGAAATTGATAGAAAATAGCTCCGACAACAATCGTTAGTAAACGTTCTGCTAATGTCAGACTAGTAAAGAGCTCCTCACCGATGATGAGGCTAGCAAGTCCGACAACAATCACTCCAATACCGCGCGAGACATCCGCATAACCTTCCTGTTGAGCAATGAGGGCTCCTGCTAGAGCAATAACACCATTAGATAGCACCAATCCCATCAGCTCCATTCGCCCTGTGTGAATACCAAAACTCCTCGCCATATCAGGATTATCTCCTGTAGCAATATAAGCTTGACCCAATTTTGTATCTAAGAAAAAGAGCAATGCAGCTATTACCAAGCTGACAAAAAGTAGCCCTGTTAGAAGATTGTTGATTTCGCTAGAAAATGGCAGAAAGTCTTGAATTTGCTTGGTTCCTAGAAGACCAAGATTCGCTCGCCCCATTAACATGAGCATAATCGAATGGCAGGAAGTCATGACCAAAATTCCAGAAAGTAGAGTAGGTATTTTCCCCTTGGTATAAAGAAGTCCTGTTGCCATACCTGCCAAACACCCTGCCAGAATGGCAACAACAGTCGCCGGAAAGGGATTGATACCTTTACTAATCAGCGTAACTGCTACTGCTCCCCCCAAGGGAAAAGAGCCTTCGGCTGTCATATCAGGGAAGTTTAAAATGCGGAAGGTCATAAAAATACCTAATCCTAAAATAGACCAGACAAGTCCTTGCGAGACAATCGAAATAATCATAATGTTGTCCTAACTTTAAAAAATATCGTTTCTTATCAATCGGATTACTCAATGACTTGTCCTGCTTTTTTCAGAACATCATCTGGAATCGTTATTCCTAGCTGAGCAGCCACTTTTTTATTTATAACCGTTTTTCCAGTATTAAAGATTTCAACCGCTGTGTTTGCTGGTTTAGCCCCTTTCAAAATCTTCGCAGTCATTTTTCCAGTCGCTACTCCAAGTTCTTTTTGATCTACTACAACAGAACCTAGACCACCTTCTTTTACCATAGCTGTCGCACTTGGATAGATAGGTTTTTTAACTGTTTGATTGCTGGAAACAACTGTTGAAAAAGCAGAAGCAATGGTGTTATCAATTGGAATCCAAATGGCGTCTACTTTCCCTGTCATCACATTCATGGTTGAAGCAATCTCATTTGTCGAAGGCACAGAATAAGGAAGCACCTTATAGCCTGCTTTTTCAGCCAAAGTTGTAAATTCTTCTACCTGCGTTTTGGAATTGTCCTCACTACTTGAGTAAAGAATACCAATTGTTTTCACATTCGGTGTTAACTGTTTAATCAGATTTAACTGTTGCTTAGCTGGATTGTGATCAGAAACACCTGTGATATTACCGTCAGGCTGTTTCAAATCTTTGACCAAATTTGCTCCAGCTGGGTCGGTCACTGCTCCCATAACAACTGGCTTGTCTTTCGTTGCACTAGCTAGCCCCTGAGCAGCAGGCGTTGCGATTCCAATCAGCACATCATTATTATTTGCGACCAGTTGCTTACTCATCGTTGCTACTTTACTTTGATCACCTTCTGCATTCATAAAATCAATCTTAATTTTCTTGCCTTTGTAGCCTTCTTGTGCCAAGCCTTCTTGAATGCCCTTATAAATCAAATCCAGCGATGGATGACTAACATATTGTAGTACGCCGACTTTTACTGTTTTTGTTGTATTGTTGATTTTCGTTGTTTTCCCATCATTAATGCTAGAATAAATGATTCTTCCAACAACTAAGACTACTAAAAGTGCAATAATTGCCATTAGTCGTTTATTTTTCATATCTGTTCTCCATTTCGTATGTTTCAAATGTTTATTCAAGTAAAATCCAGAGTCGCCATCGCTTAAACATACTTCCCCTCCATTTACAATAAAAGAAAAACCCACACACAGTTCATCCTGTGTGAGGGCGTAAATCGCGGTGCCACCTCAATTATGGGAAAAATCATACACTTTTCCCACATCTCTATCTTGTCTAACAACAAGTTGCACTATAAGGTGTGCTTACCGAATTTTTATCGTTTCAAATTCAAGTTCTATCCATTAGCCCAATTTCATAAAACCCTGCTGCTTGTTTTCACCAACCACAAGCTCTCTGCCAACAAATATTTTATTACTTTTCTAATTTGATATTATTTTAGAGGTTTCTGAAATAAATGTCAAGTATTTTGTCAAACTTTTCTGATAATAATTTTTCAACCTTTTCTTACTATTTTTTGTTATAATTTTCTTTAGTACCATTCAAGGAGAAAAACCATGTCCTTTGACGGATTTTTTTTACATCACATGACAGATGAATTGCGGCAACAGTTACTGTACGGTCGTATTCAAAAAATCAATCAACCGTTTAATCAGGAATTAGTGCTACAAATTCGCAGTAATCGACAAAATCATAAATTGCTCTTGTCTGTTCACCCTGTTTTTAGTCGCATTCAACTAACCCGTACCGCCTTTGAAAATCCAGCAGTGCCCACCACATTTATCATGGTTATGCGAAAATATCTACAAGGTGCTACGATTGAAAACATTTCACAAATCGAGAATGATCGAATTTTAGAAATTTCTGTCTCCAATAAAAATGAAATTGGAGATAACGTGGCAGCAACTCTTATCATCGAAATCATGGGCAAGCACAGCAATATCATCCTAATGGATAAGGCAAGCGGCAATATTATTGAAGCTATTAAACATGTCGGCTTTTCTCAAAATAGTTACCGTACGATTCTGCCTGGTTCAAGCTATGTCACTCCACCTCAAACAGATAAGCGCAATCCATTTACCATTTCTGATGAAAAATTATTTGAAATTTTGCATACAGAGGATTTGTCGGCCCGTTCTTTACAAAACTTATTTCAAGGCTTGGGGCGCGATACAGCAGCCGAACTCAGCCAGCGCTTAACAAGTGATAAGTTAAAAATCTTCCGCGCCTTCTTCGCTAGCTCCACTCAGGCAACCCTGACTAGCAAGTCATTTACCCCCATTCTCTTTGCGGATAGTCAGAAAGAATTTCCTAGTTTATCACAATTGTTAGATGCTTTCTATCAAGACAAGGCAGAGCGCGATCGCGTTAATCAGCAAGCCAGTGAACTGATTCATCGAGTGGAAAATGAATTAGAAAAAAACCGCAAGAAATTAAAAAAACAAGAGCAGGAATTAGTCGCGACTGAAAATGCGGAGGAATTTCGCCAAAAAGGAGAGCTCCTCACTACTTTTTTGCACCAAGTTCCCAACAATCAAGACCAAGTAGAACTGGACAATTACTACACAAGCGAGAAAATTACTATTGTGCTGGATAAAGCTTTGACCCCTAACCAAAATGCTCAGCGCTATTTTAAGAAATACCAAAAACTGAAAGAAGCAGTCAAGCATTTAACGGGACTGATTGAAGAAACTAAAGAAACCATTCAATATTTGGAAAGTGTGGAAACCGCCCTGTCACAAGCTAACTTGACAGAAATTGCTGAAATTCGTGAAGAATTGATTCAGACCGGTTTTATTCGCCGGCGTCAGCGTGAAAAGATCCAAAAACGGAAAAAACCAGAGAAATATTTGTCTACTGATGGACAGACAATTATTCTGGTTGGACGAAACAATCTGCAAAATGATGAGTTGACCTTTAAAATGGCGAAAAAAGAGGAACTCTGGTTTCATGCCAAGGATATTCCCGGCAGTCACGTGGTCATCACAGGCAATCTGCAACCAAGTGATGAGGTCAAGACAGATGCTGCGGAATTGGCGGCATACTTTTCTAAGGCGAGATTGTCCAATCTTGTTCAGGTGGATATGATTGAAGTCAAAAAACTTAACAAGCCAACAGGTGGTAAACCTGGTTTTGTAACCTACACAGGGCAAAAGACCCTACGCGTTACTCCTAATGAAGCCAAAATTAAATCCATGAAGATGTAAGGTGTCTACTAACTGGCACCTTTTTCTGACTATTTTTTATATATCCGACCCTCGGACGGAGTGAATTACTTTTCAGGCAAGTTATCCGACCCTCGGACGGAGTGAATTACTTTTCAGGTAAGCTGTCCGACCCTCGGATGGAATGAATTATTTTTCAGGCAAGCTATCCGACCCTCGGATGAAATGAATCTCTTTTCAGGTAAGCTATCCGACCCTCGGACGGAATGAATCTCTTTTCAGGTAAGCTGTCCGACCCTCGGACAGAGTAAATCAGGTCGTCAATGTGGACGACAGCTTAAACCAGTTCTCGTTCACTTTGTCGACCGAGGCGACGAACTTGTTCTCATTATAAGGGACTGAAAAAACTTCTTAGAAAAGTAAAAGGCTTAAAATCAGTGCTTTTAACAACACGATTTTAAGCCTTTTTAGCATCATTCTTTTGAATTTTGAATGGAATTTGAGCTTTTGTCTAACTTTGTCCACTGTTTTTTATTCAGATTTCTCAATATCTTTCTTTAACTCCGACACATTCAATTTTGCAGAGAGAAAATCTTGGTCTTGAACCGGAAAACGCTGCTCCAAAGCCGCAATCGTTCCGATTTCAACCTCTCCATTTTTCATGACAAAATCCATGACATGTCCACCGAATTGGTGGTCATCAGATAGAAAATGAAGATGATAACCAGCTACGCTGACGCCGTGAAACAGCTCCGGCGTCCAAAAGCCAACAATCGTTCCTGAAATGTGTTCTGCATGATACTCCGGCTGATGAGCTGCGATTTCTGCAAACCTCTTTCCCGGAGAGGATTTTGGAGCTATTCGCACGTGCATGCTGCTAAATTCACCATGAATCTTAATTGAGCGAAAAAGATTTTCCCCGACATAGCTAGCTTCTATGCGCTTCTTCAACGCTTCTTCAGTCAGCTCAACGTCCTGACGAAAACACGCTTCTGCTCTGTGAAAAGCCACTGCAGCATAAGGAACCGTCCTATCTGTTGAAACTCCTATCACTTCAGGAGTTGCTCCTATTCCCTTGGCTTGATAAGCCTTGCCGTCAAGCACAATCAGCTCTCCGTCAATAGAGTCTAAAGTACCAATCCCTAAATCTCCATGTTGAAGCAATTCTTCAATCGTCATCGTCCCCTTGTAAAGCCCCGCCATCAAAGCCCCCAAAGTATTGTAGTGAAATAATGTTACAAGCTTTGCCATTTCTCCTCCTAGGCAATTTTTACTATCTTTCCTTGAAAAAAGCAGGTCTCACATCCAGCCTTTTACTGTCTAATACTGCACATTAACCGTACAAGAAAATGAGAAATTGAACTCTCTTGAAATAGTCTTGAGCCCTTTCCCAGTTTCAATTTAATAAAACTCATCTGGTAAAATCGTTTCTCCTAGTGTACTGCTGTCCTTGTAATCCACTGGCACATCAATGATAACCGGTCCATTTTCCTTTAAGGCTTTTTGGAGCAACTGTGTTAATTCTGCTGGAGATGTTGCTCGGAATCCTTTCGCACCAAAACTCTCTGCATATTTAACAAAATCAACAGGCCCAAAGTCCACTCCAGATGAACGACCATATTTCATTTCTTCTTGAAATTCCACCATATTATAATGCCCGTCGTTCCAAATAAGATGAATAATTGGCAATTGCAGGCGAACCGCTGTCTCTAGCTCCTGAGCTGAAAAGAGGAAGCCACCGTCGCCAGACACAGAAATGATCTTTGTGTTGGGACGAACCAAGGCTGCCGAAATCGCCCAAGGCAATGCCACTCCTAACGTTTGCATCCCATTTGAAAAAAGCAAATGCCTTGGTTCATAGCTCTTGAAATAACGTGCCATCCAAATATAATGCGTACCCACATCTACTGTAACTGTCATATCATCTGTCGTATTTTCCTGCAAGACTTCGACAATATCCAGCGGGTGTAGTCGTCCTGTTTCAGTTTGGCTGCGGTCAAATTTCACATCACCGTCCATTTTATCTCGCAAAACTTGCAGATATTCCCGCGACCCTTCTGGTAATTGATAACCGTTGATCGCTGGCAGCAATAAATCCAAAGTATTTGCAATATCTCCAATCAGCTCACGCTCCGGTTGGAAGTAAGTATCAATCTCTGCTGGCTCTACGTCAATCACAATGATGCGGGCAGAAATTTCCGCATTCCAGTTGCGTGCTTCATACTCAATCGGATCATAGCCGATAGCGATGACTAGATCAGATTTTTTCAAGAGCATATCACCTGGTTGATTACGAAACAGTCCGACACGTCCAAAGAACGTAGCTTCTTCCAATTCACGAGACACAATCCCAGCCCCTTGGAATGTTTCCACCACAGGTAACTGTACTTGCTCCAACAACTGACGAATAGAAGCCGTCACTTTAGCACTTGAAGCGCCATTCCCCAAGAGAAGAACAGGTAATACAGCATTTTTAATCGCTTGCGCTAGATAGTTGATGTCAGCTACCGAGCTTGACCCCAACTGCGGATCCGTCAACGGTTTAATCGCTTTTACTTGCACTTGACTATCCACCACATCCTGCGGAATGGAAATGAAACTTGCTCCCGGCATTCCTGACTTGGCATGACGATACGCATTGGCAATAATTTCTGAAAGAGTATTGCCATCTTGCACTTCGACAGAATACTTGGTAATCGGCTTAAACAGTGCAGCATTATCCATGGACTGATGTGCACGTTTAAGAAGATCAGCTCGTTTGACCTGACCGGCTAAAGCTAGTACAGGATCCCCTTCTGCGGTCGCAGTAACCAAGCCCGTTGCCAAGTTTGAAGCGCCTGGTCCACTGGTTGCAATCACGACACCTGGCTCTCCTGTAATCCGCCCAATTCCTTGTGCCATAAAAGCAGCATTTTGTTCATGACGAGCCACGATCAGTTGTGGACCTTTGTCCTCTAAGGTATCAAACACACGGTCAATCTTTGCACCCGGAATCCCAAACACATAATCCACTTTATGATTAATTAAACTATCTACAATTAGATCAGCACCAAATTTTTCAGTCATTTTCTTCGTCCTTCCTGAATATCACGCTCATCATTATATCATAATTCCCATGCGTCTTATAGGATTGTGCTTGTTACTCTTTTTACAAACTATCGTACAATTCCTGCATGATACCATCATCCGGAACGAGGCGAAGATAATGCTCTGCTTGGTGTTTTGCTTTTTCAAATTCACCCATTTCACGAAGTAGATAAATATATTGCTCTAAAAATTCTGGATTTTCCTGTAAATCTGAGAGCAACAGACTGTAGCGCTCCAAAGCTGCTGTTGTATGTTCTAAAGCTTGATAGGCACGTGCAATATTCCACTTCGTCAGAACATTATCTACATCTCGCTCTTCAAATGCCAAAACTTCATCAAAACGCTCTTGCTGCACATAAAGATTCGTCAAACGTAGTACGATTTCTTCCTCGTCTTCAGCATTTTCTTGCGCTTGCAGCAGATATTCTTCTGCCTTTTGCTCATCGTGTAGCTCATAAGAAAGTTGTGAAGCAAGTAGCAAAAGACGAGTGTCAAACGGATTTTTCGATAAGCCCTGCTGCGTGAGGCGTAATGCCTCTTCTGCTTGATGTTCTGCATGAAGCGACAAAGCATAACCGTACTCATAGCCCTCAAAGTCTTGCGAAATCGTATCAATTTGCTTAAAGTACAGATTGGCTTTTTGATATTCTTTCTGATCATATAAAATAGTTGCTAGTTCAAAGGCCACCGTATCATCATATTCAATCTCTAAGGCTTTTTGAAGAAATTCAACCGCTGCTTCAAATTTACCAAGACTTGAATAGGAAATGCCAATTCGCTGATAAGTAGAAATACCTGTCTGCTCATAAATGATGCGATTGTCTAAACTAGCATACTCTTTAATGGCTTGCTTAAAATTTCCCAATTCAAAATCTATTTCAGCCAAACCAAAAGTTACTAACGGCTCGTCAGTCAATTGTTTTGCTTCGGCTAGTTTTTCTCTTGCAACGTCCGGCAACCCTTCCATTTGGTACAAATCAGCTTTGACCAATAGAGCTGTCACGTACCAATCACTATCAAAATTAATTTCTTCTAGATAAGCAAAGGCCTCTTCCACTTTCCCATCTTCACTAGCAATCTGTGCTAAACTAATATAGGATTCTGGATAGTGAGGAGCTAAGTTTTCATAAATTCGCTTAGCTTGAGGGAAAAAGCCGATACTTTCTAAGTAATCGGCCAATTCAAGTAATTCTTCTTCTGTATCATTTGTTAGGGCTCTCTCAAAATATTTATTAGCATGCGCCAAATCCTGCTTTTGTAGAGAAGCGACCATTTTTTCACTGTTGTTCAATTCTCTCTCCTGTTTCATCTACTAATTCCTCTTCGTACAAACCGCTAACTTTTTTATACCATTTAAAAATAGCAGTAATCACAACTTTTGCAGAAGCATAAATTGGAATTCCCAGTAAAACACCCCAAATACCAAACATAGAACCAGCTGTCAAAAGGACAAAAAGGACATTAATCGGATGGATATTCAATTGACTACCCAAAATCAATGGTGATACAAACCGCCCTTCAATCGTTTGCTCTACAATAAAGACAACAATAACTTTCAATAACATAAGCGGTCCAGCAATCAAACCTAAGACAAGAGCCGGTAACATCGCGAGAAAACTTCCTAAGTAGGGAACCAAATTTAAAATCCCTGCAGTTACTCCAAGCGTAACTGCATAACGAAGTCCTATTATCTTAAAGAAAATGATAAACATAATCGCTACAATGATAGCAACAGTCACCTGGCCACGAACATAATTAGCAAGCTGTGTATTGACGTCTGTCAAAATTTGACCAACAGGGTCACGAAACTTTGTTGGTATGAATTTTGTCAAATAAGATTTCAAATTTTTCCCATCTCGCAAAAGGTAAAAAAGGATAAAAGGCATGATGATAATAGCTACAATCACTTGCGAAGCCGTACTAATCAATGTGCTCACCCAATTCACTGCTTTCGATGAAAAATTACTTGCCCAAGTCGTCACTTGATCTGAAAAATTGTTGGCAATTTCTTCCAATTGAGGCTTGACATCATCAGAAATACGATTTTCCAAAAAATCTTGAATGATTTTATTCGACTTTTGCAAATTAGCTGGTAAATTCCTTACAAAGCTCACAATCTGATGTTGCAAACTTGGAATTGCCACAGCCAATCCCCAAATCAAAAGCAAAGCAATCAAAATAAAAACAATCGTAATCGCAACCAAGCGATTTATTTTATGCTTCTCCATAAAATCCACGATCGGGTTCAATAGATAATACAAAAGCCCCGCTAAAATAACCGGCAGCATAATAACCCCGATAAATTCTAGAACAGGAATAAAAATGAAACTAATTTTGCTTAATACAAAAATATTCAATCCCAGCAATAATGTCACCAAAAAAACAGTGATTGCTTTATTATCTAAAAACCATCGAAAAAACCACGATAGACTGAAATCCTTTTTTTTGTGTTCCATACAGACATCCTTTTCTTTATTTATCTCATTGTAGCATTTTTCACTAAAAAATTCTTGAAGAAAAAGTAGCCATTTGTAAATTTCTTCCTTGCGTCAAAGTCAAATATAAAAAAGTGAGGTTGGGACAAAAATTCCTAACCTCAAAGTATACTATATAATAAACCAACGCCGCAGTAACTGATTCCTCAAAGCACTACTTTGAGGAAACGGATAGAACTTGCGAAGCAAGTTTCAAGGCGGTTCGCTTTTCAAGCTTGGAAGAAAATTTTTGACGAAAACTTCGTTTTCTTCATTCACCACCTCAACAGTCTAGAAAACTATTAAACAACTTTACGAGGGGAGACTACGAACTAAATTTTTGTTTCATTTAGTTCTATCCCATTCCCACTTTTAGTCTTCTTTATCTGAGAAAAAAATTATAAAACGCATTCGTTTGCCATCAACCGCCTCGAAGCGATAACGCAAGTTGTGTTTCTCCAAAATTTGTTGAACAATAAAGAGTCCCAGACCTGTTCCACCGTCTTTACGATTGCGACTGTAATCTGGACGATAAAATGGTTGAAAGATTTGCTGGATTTGCTGTTCATCCAACACATGTTCCGCATCATTTTCAATCATTAACTGACCATTTTGAATCGTTAAAAAAATTTCCCCGCCAGCTAATGCATAATGAAAAGCATTGTCCAATAAATTTTTAATCGCCTTTAATAAATACATTTTGTTACCATGCACATGAAGTTCTTCTAAATGAACGATAAACTTGTAACCTTTCATATCAGCCAGCATTTTATAAGTATTTAAATTTTCCTCTAAAAGCTGCTTAAGTGAAAACTCCTCTTCTTCCGCTTCTATACGCATTTCAATCTTAGAAATCGCCAAAATGGATTGCACAAGTTTAGATTGCTCTTCTAAAATTTCACGACATTTATGTAAATATTTATCTTTATCCTTGAAGTCACCAACTCCATAGATCATACCATCTACAATTCCCATCATGCTAGTGATTGGTGTCTTCAACTCATGAGAGGTCATACGAAGGAACTCTGCTTTCTCCCGCTCGCTTTCAGCCACTTTTTCATTTTCCAATCGCAAAGCTTCAATACTCATCAACAGATTTTGATAAAGAGTGTTAATATCTTGAGCAAGATTAGAAATTTCATCATGACCTTTGACTGGACAAATTACATCTGGAGAAAGAGTTGCCATCTTACGCGTACTTTCTGAAATTTCTTTAATGCGTTTGGTTGCAAATCGACTGTAAAGAAAAGCTGCCACACCACCTAGTGCTAAAGAAAAGAATAAGATATAAGGATAGAGGCTTAACAGCACATAATTAGCATCCGATATTGGTTGGAGGGAATATTCTCCACGCAAAGTCAATGTGGTACCTTCTGCCGTTTTTATCTTCTTACTCATACTTTTGGTTTGATTATTCAAGCTCATGTCAGAGGGTAAAATTGTTAATTGAAATTCCCCCTTTTCATTAGCTAAATCAATACGAGGATAAATAAGTTTTCCTTTTGCATCTAATATGCTAAACCAGACGCGTGTATTCTTTCGATTGTAATCACTTAAAAGCTTTCCCATGTCATCTGACGGTTTTCCTTGAACCTGCTGGGCAATTTGGGAAAACTCACTTTTAGCCTCTCGATGTTTGACTTGATCATAATAAACAGGCATCACAAAATAAAGTGTTGCCAGAACCGTTGTCACGACAATAAAAATAATCGTTCCTGTCAAAAGGAAATGCTTTTTAGCAATTCTCACTCTTCTTCGCCCCCAAGTTGATAACCCATACCGGTAATAGTTTTAAGAGGAATTCCGGGAATTTTTTTCCGAATATTTTTCACATGGTTGTCCAAAACCCGACTATCTAGTTCGCTATAACCCCAGATTGTATTCATCAATTGATCTCGTGTCACTAAATGATTTTTTCTTTTAGCCAGAGCTTGGATGATTTCATATTCTTTTTTGGTTGGAGACATTTTTTCTTCTTGCCAATAAACTGTACAATCATCGATTGAAACACGCAAGTCCCCAACAAGAATTTCAGATTCTGTTACTGTACTACGGAAAATATTTTCAATCCGTTTCATTAAAATAAGTGGTGAAAATGGCTTAGTAACATAGTCGCTAATCAAATGGTTAAAGCTAACTAGTTGAGTATATTCATCATCTAGTGCAGTTAACATCATAACTGGAACCTGCGAAGTTTTGCGGACTTCCTTTAGTACATCCAAACCACTCATGGAAGGTAACATGACATCCAAAACGATTAAGTCAAATGATTTTTCTTCAAATATACGCAAAGCTTCTGCACCGTCAAAAACGGGAGTCACTTCATAATGGTTTTCTTTTAAAAACTCACAAATCACTTGATTGATGGTAGTGTCATCTTCTACTACTAAAATCTTATGCATTTTTTACTCCTTAAATTATAAATATAAAATGACGAATAATCCATATAAAGATTACTTTTATTATACAACAAAATAGAGAACTTACAAAGATTGAACATTGTGATATAGTATAAAATTTTCTTCAAAAAATCAAAGCTTTTTCAGAAATCAGCGACAAATTCCTTAGTCTTTTTTGATAATTAAAAACCTTTATAAAATACTTATTACAGCAAACTTCTTTATCCTTTGGAAAAATCCTATTTCGCTTCTATAAATCTATTTTATTGTAACAAAGCTATCTGTTCCCTTTCTACCTCAAATCTATTTTTTATCTATTTTTTAAGCATAAGGATGAAAGGCGCTTTCATTTATGAAAACTATTTCATCTATTTTTATGTTATAATAAAAGTATCAAATTTTTTCGAGGTGAATGATGACTCAAACAGTTTATTTTGGAACTTATACACGTCGTAGCTCTGAAGGAATTTACAAGGCTGATCTTGATACTAGTACAGGTGACCTAACAAATTTAACACTTGTTGCCAAAGAACCGAATCCTACGTATTTAGCTTTTGACAAGCAGCATCACCTGTACTCTGTCGGAGCTGAATATGGGGAAGGAGGTATTGCAGCTTACAATAAAACATTCCAATTACTCAACCATGTTGTAGCTGAGGGAGCTCCTCTCTGCTATGTGAGTGTCGATGAAACAAGAAGTCTTGTCTACGGAGCAAACTATCATAAGGGGCAAGTCTTAGTTTATAGACGACAAGAAAATGGCAGCTTAAAATTAGTTGACTCTGATGTTCACATTGGGTATGGTCCGCATGAAAACCAAGCTGCTGCTCATGTGCATTTTGCAGATTTGACACCAGATAACTATCTGGTTACGTGTGATTTGGGGACTGACGAAGTCATTACATATGACATTAGTGATTATGGTCGGTTAATCCGATTAGATACCTATCACGCGACATCTGGTGCTGGTCCACGTCATATCGTATTTCATCCTCATTACAAAATCGCTTATCTTATTTGTGAATTAAACTCTACCATTGAAGTTTTAATTTATGATGGTGATGGTCAATTTGAACGCCTACAAACTATTTCAACCTTACCAGAAGACTTTTCAGAATTTAATGGAACAGCTGCTATTCGTTTATCTACAGATGGTCGGTTCCTTTACGGTTCTAATCGTGGACATAATTCAATTGTTGTTTACAAAGTGGTAGGAGACGGAACTCTTGAACTTGTAGAAATTGTTCCAACTAACGGAAAAAATCCACGCGATTTTAATATTACACCAGATCAACAGTACATTATTGCAGTTCACCAAGACTCAGACAATGCCACTGTCTTCAAACGCGACCCAGAAACAGGAAAACTAACAGAAATCTCACATGATTTCTTTGTCCCAGAAGGTGTTTGTGTTGCTTTTACTCATTAAAAAATAAGAGAATTACATACCTGTTTACACCATTGCACAGTATAATTGTCAAATTTACAAAAATCATGTTTTAAAAGACTACATATTGTGATTGGTGTAAACTGCTTAATTTAAAAACACCTATACATTTACTCATTGAGGATCCATGTAATTTTCTTATAAAAAGGAATAGAACAATCGTATTTTCATATAATACAAATAAAGAGAAGGAAATAAACCTTCTCTTTACTTGTATAACTTTTCAATTTAAAATCGGATATTTTCTCGTGTTTTTTCATACGATGTAACAAAACGATTGGTTACACCGGGCTCTACTACATCCAATGCTTGTGAGATTTCTTCAAATGAAGCTTGATAATCAAAGTCATTCTCAAAAATTTCTAATGCACGGTCGAAAGCAGTTTGTACACCTTCATCAAATGAACGATAGCGATTCGAATACTGTAATAATTGTTCTGTCAACGTTGCATTTTCAACAATTCGATAGGTTTCATTTTCAAGCTCATTCATATCATTTGTCAAAATTTCCAGCATACGATTCACCGATTCAATATTGACACGATATTGCTCCAATTCTGCCACTAAGCTTTCCGTGTTATCACTTGCAGTAAAGAAAATGGTCAAGAAACTTCGTGGAATACCTGGCAGATTGCGTTTTTCCATATAACGTTTAATTGTATGCAGTTTGTTGATATAAATATTGACTTTTTGTCGAGCATTGTCATCATCTTTTTCAATTTTGGCCAATTTTTCACTCAGTACTAACTGCTCATCTTCAATTTCTTTCACGCGTTTTTGAATTGTTTCAAGATTTTCTTGAAGAACAGAATAAGCTTGTTTTCTTTCTGAAGAATCTTCAATAGCTTCTAAAACAACATCATCTAAACTCGAAAGTTCACTTTGAAGGCGACGAACATGATTCGTATCACTTTCTGTCAATAGATATAATTTTGAAAGGCGGGCAATCTCTGTCAACAGATTTTGATTGTTTTCTTTTGTATGACCCAAATAACCTGGTAAACTATTGACTAACTTGACAACTACTTTATGTGACTTGATTTCTCGGTTGAACATGTCATACAAAGCATCCACTTCTTCTTGAATTTGCGTATTTTCATACTGCGCATTATCCAATTCCAAACTGGCAATATTTTCGCTATTCCGTTTCAAACTAGTGTGTAACTGTTGGAAACGAGATTCAATATCCGTTTCAATAAAGTGATATCCTGACTCCAACAGTTTGCGATAACCAGATTCCAAATCTTCTAACTGCTCTGGCAATTTTTCCACTAATTCTGATACAAGAGTTGGAATTTTTTCAACGATATGCGTCAAAGCAAGGATGTGATCTTCTGTTTTATCCAAAATTTCTGCTGCTTCAACAGGGTCTCCTGATGAATTTAAGGTTACAAATTGAGAGAATTCAGATTGAATTTTTTCTAATTGCTTTTCAATCTCAGGAAGTGCCGAACCATAACTTTCTGTATCATTCGCAACAGATACCTGTAACTTTTCATACAAATCCAAGGCATGTAGGACACGACCACTGTTTTTTGACTCTTGCTTTTCTAGCTCAGCAAGTGCGTTACGAATAGCAGTGATATCCTCTTCAATTAGGTCAATCTGACTTTCGATTTTATCAATACCGTGTTTTGCCTTTAAAAATCGAAACGAATTATTGTAACCTTCTGTCTCAAAAAGATTGTTTTCAATATCGGCAAAAGAATTCAAAGAAAGATCAACCCATTTTTGATTCCATTCACGAAAGGCCACTTGACTTTGTCCGATTAAGTGCATATTTTTAACTGCTTCTACTTCATCGTTTACAGGAAGATTATAAAGTTCTTCTTTGTGCTCTTCTAACTTAGCAAGTAAAGCATCATTTCTTTTTCTCAATAAGACAGCAGCTATATAAGCAACAATTAAGAGAACTGCTATCACTATAATTAGTACGATTAGTCCGTTAGACATGTAAAACTCCTTCAAAATATTACTTGAAAATAATCATGATTATTATATCATAATTTTACTGGTAAATGTGAATTTTTTCAGATTTTTTTAAACGTCCAATGTACTATAAACGGCATTTTCTTCGATAAATTCACGGCGAGGTTCTACACGATCACCCATCAGCATATCAAAAATCTTATCTGCTTCTGCTGCATCATCTACTGAAACACGCGCCATTAAGCGATGCTCTGGGTTCATTGTTGTTTCCCAAAGTTGGTGATCATCCATTTCACCCAACCCTTTATAACGCTGGATGCTTGGTTTGGAGCGACCTTCAGAATAACGTTCCAAAGCTAACTGCAGCTCTTCTTCTTGATTGGCTCCAGGTTGGATATATTCTTTCACTTCACTGCCAACTTTCACTCCATAAATAGGTGGTTGTGCAATATAAACATATCCTGCTTCCAAAACAGGTTTCATATAACGATAAATCAATGTCAACAGAAGAGTTCGGATATGAGCACCATCAACATCAGCATCGGTCATAATGACTAACTTTTGATAACGAGCCTTATTCACATCAAAGTCTGCGCCAAAGCCTGTTCCCATTGCGGTAAAAAGGCTACGAATTTCTTCATTTGCCAAGATTTTATCCATACTGGCTTTTTCAACATTTAAAATCTTACCACGAATTGGTAAAATAGCTTGAAATTCCCGATTCCTACCAGACTTAGCTGAACCACCTGCTGAGTCTCCTTCCACGATAAACAATTCTGTTTCGTGCGGATCATTGGAAGAGCAGTCTGCTAATTTACCAGGTAAGTTGGAGATTTCTAGTCCTGATTTCTTGCGGGTCACTTCACGTGCGCGCTTAGCTGCAATCCTAGCTTTAGATGCCAAAATTCCCTTCTCAATAATTTTCTTAGCAACTGCAGGATTTTCCAAAAGAAAATCTGAAAAGGCTTCACTAAAGAGACGATTGGTAATTTTAACAACTTCACTATTGCCCAACTTTGTCTTTGTTTGTCCTTCAAACTGAGGATTAGGATGTTTGACAGAGATGACAGCTGTTAAACCTTCACGAACATCTTCACCAGTTAGATTATCTTCATTTTCTTTTAAAAGTTTATTTTTCTTCGCATAGTCATTGATGACACGCGTGAGTGCTGTACGGAATCCTTGTTCATGAGTTCCACCTTCGTGAGTGTGGATATTGTTTGCAAAACTCATGACTGTTTCGTGATAACCTGTTGTGTATTGTATAGCTACTTCAACAGTAATATCATCCATTTCTCCGTCTGTATATATAGGATTCTCAAAGATAACGTCTTTGTTTTCATTGATGTATTGGACATAGCTAGCAATTCCACCTTCATAATGGTAATCTTTTGTTTGTTCCAATCCTTCGCGTTTATCTGTGATAGAAATCCGCAATCCGCGATTCAAGAACGCTAGTTCCTGTACCCGTTTATTCAATTTTTCAAAATCAAATTCAACAGTTTCTGTAAAGATTTCTGGGTCTGGAGTAAAGTGGACAGTTGTCCCTGTTCGATCTGTTTCTCCAATAATTTTCAAATCCGCTACGACCTGACCGCGACGATATTCTTGAAAATGAATCTGACCATTTTTGTAAACCCGAACATCTAACTGAGCTGAGAGGGCATTGACAACGGAAGAACCCACCCCATGAAGGCCACCGGAAACCTTATAACCGCCACCGCCGAATTTTCCTCCAGCGTGGAGAATCGTAAAGACTGTTTCTACCGCAGGACGACCTGTTTTCTCTTGAATATCTACAGGAATCCCACGACCGTCGTCGACAACTGTAATCGAATTATCTTTTTCTATAAATACTTGAATATGGGTTGCAAAACCTGCTAGTGCCTCATCAATTGAGTTATCCACAATTTCCCAAACAAGGTGGTGAAGTCCTTCCTTTGAAGTTGAGCCAATGTACATTCCTGGGCGCATACGAACAGCTTCTAACCCTTCGAGAACCTGAATTTGACTAGCATCATAATCCTGTGCTTGCATTTCTTTAGTTTCTTCTGACATACGATTCCTTTTCTATATTTTTATAAATTGCTCGAGATTTTCCATATTATCAAAGAGATAAGTCGCAAAACCAGCTGTTTGACCAGCTTCTATATCAATCGGACGATCTCCAATGACTAAACCATTCTCAATCTGATACTTGTCTTTTAAGTAAAGCATCGACTCAGGATTTGGCTTCCTTTTAAAGCCTCTACTAGAAGTCACAACTTCCGTAAAATATGCCAAAATCCCTGTTTTTTCAAGAATCTCTAAAACTTGGTCATTCCGATGAGAAATCAGAAAATTACGCCCTCCTTGCGCAAGAATTTTCTTAAGCAACTCCGAAGCCCCTTCAAATAAAACAGGATGAGCTAATTCTATCGCTTCGTTCGCTTTATAAGTTTGTAAGAATGGAGGAATGTCAGGCACAAACTGAGCAACTGCATAGGGAGTGGAAATCTTCAATGCCTTGTAAACCTCATCATGGTTAGCTTGAATACCAAAACTAGCTAATGTCTCTACAAAAGCAGCCGTTGAAGTCTCATAATTATCGAGGAGAGTCCCCCCTAAATCCCAAATATAATCTTGATAATCCATATCCTTTATTATAACATATTTTTCTAAAAAATGGCGGTAAAAAGGGATAGGAGAGCTTATTTTAGATATGAATTCCCATAAAAAAACTTACTTGGTTAATTCCAAATAAGTTTCAGTATCCCAGAAAATCAATCACCATAAACATCATTGTAAAGCATTGCCGTTGCAAGCCGCTCACTATCTCCGCCTAACTGATGAACTAATTCATAAGCAAAAACTAGAGCAGTTGCAGGTCCTCGGCTAGTAATCACTTTCCCATCAACAACAACGGTTTGCTTGATATAAGTACCAGAATCAATATCTGATTCGATACCGTCGTAACAGGTAAACTGTTTATCCTTTAGGATTCCTGCACGATTGAGTGCAATCGGTGCTGCGCAAATGGCTGCTATCCACTTACCTTCTTCTTGCATCTTCTGTAGAGCTGACATCAAACGATCATCATCTCGCAAATTTGTCGCCCCAGGCATTCCTCCTGGCAGCACTACTAAACCATAATCCTCTAACTTTCCAGCCCAAACTTTATCTGCTTGAACTGAAATACCATGAGAACCCGTTATAACCTTTTCAAAGCCAACCATTTCGCAAGTAATATCAGCACGACGCAGAACATCCACAACCGTCAACGCTTCAATCTCTTCAAATCCATTGGCTAACATAACAGCTACTTTCATCATACTTCTTCTCCTTTATTTTAATTGTTTTAATACTACTTTTTTATGCCTTGTAGGATAATGGGAGCGTTTCTCATCTGAGAGATTATTTTGATAACTTATCGAAAGCAAGAGTCCGACACCAATTAAATTACTAATAATCGAAGAACCACCTTGAGAAATGAATGGAAGCGGGATTCCTGTTAAAGGTAAAATTCCTGTTACAGCTCCGATATTTTCAAAAATATGAAAGAGTAACATCATGATAAAACCAGTAGAAATATAGGTGTAAAATTGATTATTTGATTTCAGCGTAATTTTTAACATACGATAAATCAATAGCAAGTACAAGGCAATCACAATCGTTGCACCGACAAAACCAAAATCTTCTGCAATGACAGTAAAAATCATATCACTTTCACGTACAGGCACCAATAGATTGGATACATTAAACCCTTGTCCCCAGAGACCACCACTACCAATTGCTATTTGACCTTGTGCCTGTTGATACGTAGTTGTTTGCGCATAATCAAATGGATTCAACCAAGCCAAAATTCGATTAATCTGATAAGTTGGGATCCCAATTTGATGCAAAAAGGCTCGCCCGTCTTTTGAAATGAAAATAAGTAAAAAGCCACCACCTACAATCAGAGCTGTCAAAACAACTGGTACGATTATTTTCCAAGACACACCAGACAGGAGAACAATTCCTGAAAAGATGGCAATAAAAACTAAAGCTGTCCCTAGGTCACTCTGCAATGCCAACAAAATCAGGACAGGAAAGGTATAAAGTGCTAATTCAAAAATCAGAAAAAAGTCTAATTGAATTGTTCGCTCTCTATCTTTATGGCGCTGTAAAAAATTGACAACAACTCGCGATAACATCAAAATATAGGAAATCTTCATAAATTCAGACGGTTGGAACAAGGTGACACGCCCTATAGTTACCCAGTTTTTCGCTCCTGTCGAAGCAACTAATTCTGAACTATAAAAAATAAGCGGAAGTACCATCAGGGATAAGCCAAATACATATAAGTATGGCGTTATTTGCCAAAGAAATTTTGTATTAAATAGCATAATAATCAAACTGATAACTGTCCCCAGAGCAATCCAAGCAATCTGTTGCCCTACAATCGGCCAAACATTTTTAGGATAATCATGACTAACTGCAATATAAATGGCAACAATACCAATAAAAAGCAAACAAAATACTGGTAATATTAAACTATAATCCACTCGTGAATCAATCGAGCGTTTTTGATAAGGCATATCTCCTCCAACATACGTAATAAACATCAAAAACTTTTATGAGAAAAAGTATTGAATAATTAAGCTAGATGCAGCAACTGCAAACCAAGCAAAGGCACCTGTTACCAACGGTGCTACACCTGCTTTTCTAAATTGTCCAAAGGATACTCTCGCCCCAATCCCAGCAAGAGCCATTGCCATGAGCCATTGTGACAAGAACTTCGTTGCAGGAACAAATGAACTTGGAAAAATCCCCACACTAGTAACAATGGATGCCACGACAAACCACAGAATAAACCACGGGAAAATTTTCTTTAAATCAACTTTTTGATGACTGTTTTGTGAGCGTATATATCGGACTCCTGCAAAGATGAGACAGGCTGGTACAATCATCAAAGCACGACTTAGTTTGACAATCGTTGCCAAATCTCCCGCCGACTGACTGTAAGTGTATCCTGCTGCTACAACAGATGATGTATCATTGATAGCGGTTCCTGCCCAAGTTCCAAAAGTTGCATTATTCATATGCATCAGATGCCCTAAAAATGGGAAAATAAAAACTGCTAAAATGTTAAAGAAAAAAATTGTTGAAATAGATAAAGCGATGTCTTCATCTTTTGCTTCTAAAATCGGTGAAGCTGCTGCAATGGCAGAACCACCACAAATAGCAGTCCCGAACCCAATTAAAGTGGTTAAAACTTTACCCATCCCCAACAAACGACCTACCACATAAGCTGAAAGAAAGGCGATGAGAATCGTTAAAATACTAATCTTTAATGAGGAAATACCCGTAGCAGAGACACGACCAATGGACATGCTGAACCCCAGCAAAATAATGGAATATTGCAGTAATTTCTTACCTGAATAAGCTAGACCAGCATGATAAGCCTTTTTTATATGAAAAAGATTATTGGCTAAAATTCCCAAAAGAATGGCAAAAACGCTGGAGCCAATCAAGGGAAAGAAATTTCCCAAGACGGTTGCTACTGCCGCTAATACAAAAGCAAAACCAATCCCTGGAAGATATTTTTGATACATATTGAACCTTCTTTCTTTGTGTTTCTATTATAACAAAATTTAAAACTAGCAGCAGAGAAAATCAGTATTTTTAACAAAAAAACTCAGTTTACTTTGAACTGAGTCATTCATAAATTGAAGTTACATCGTTTCCTTCTTCAAAAATTGCTCCATCTCTTTTGGAATTTGTTTCATACTTGTGATGGATAGTGGAGCAACTTTTTCCAGAGCTGTTTGAATTTGGCGTCCATATCGTTTGGTTAAAATGCGATTGTCTAAAATAACGACTGCTGATTGCTGCTCTTGGTGTCGAATTGTACGTCCTAAAGCCTGTTTTATCCGTAAAATCGCAACAGGTAAGCTATAATCATAAAAAGGATTCTTACCTTCTTGCCGCAATTTGCGATTGAGCTTCTGCGTAAAGAAATCACTCGGATTGTCAAAAGGGATTCGCGTAATAACTTCAATCATTTGTTTCTGACTAGAAAAATCTGTCCCTTCCCAAAAGCTACCCGCTCCTAGTAAAATACTACTTTCCCCTCTATCAAAACGTCGTTTAATATTAGCTGCTTCACCATTCTTATACTGGGCTAAATGAGGAAGACGCAAGCGGTCTGAGACAGCCAGTAGTAACGATTTTGATGTAAACAAAACGAGGAGAGGAACCCCTTGAGTAGCTAACTTATGTACCCATTTAACAATCAAATCTGCATAAATATCTATATCTAACTCTACAACATTTGGAAAATTCTTATCCAGCCATATTTTCTGCTGATATTTCTGCTTTTGTGGCAACTGATAAAATGGTGCATGTTCAAAACCAAGTAAATGAGCCAAATGCACTTTTTTGCTGATTTCCAGTGTAGCCGAAACGAACAAGACTTGAACTTCTTCGGGTAGCAAGGCTCTAAAATCTAGCATTTCTAAGCAAGCAGCTTCCAACATTGTCACTCGATAATCATCAAATCGCTCCTCTTTTAACCAGAACTGGTCATATTTTGTAGCGAAAATAGCGCGTAAGTCAGGAAGAGAGGAGGTATTTATCTCTGACAAGTCTTGTCGAAGTTTAGAACAAGTTTCCTTTGTCAGTTCATTTTTTCTGTAGCGTTGGAATTGTTCTATTGCATGAGCTAACTCAAATTGGATATCCTCTAACAAACGGCGTTCTAAGATAGTATTTACTTCTTTTAGTTCCAATTGAATCTGCTGCAAGCATTTTGTCATATTAAGTGATTTTCGAGATAGATTTTCCAAAGCTAAAAACAACTTCTGCGCTTCATCCACAATCAAAAGCCGATTTTCTACAATTGACTTATCATCTTCTAACCGCGTCAAAAAATAGGCATGATTCGTCACTAACACACGACTACGCTTCGATTTTTCTTGACCTTTTTGCCAAAAATCTGTATCCCAAAAATGAGATTTTTTGCTCAATTTCCCGTCATGAAGAACCTGTTCTAAATAAGTCTGATAACGATGTCGTTGGCCAATTTCATCCAGATCACCCGATTCTGTTTCTGTAAGCCAAACTAAAAGTAACATTTTGCAACGATTGACCAGACGATTATCATCTACTTGTTGCAAACTATCATAAAAGAAGTCAAGTTTCAAATAATTGGCAGGACTTTTTAAGCTATGAAGAGAAATATGAAAAATTTGTTCTAAGTTCTGTCCTTCATTTGCCACAATCTGATCCTGCAATACTTTCGTAGGAACCGTCACCAAGATTTGCTTGCTCGTTTGACCTAAAGCTGGAAGTAAGTAACCATAGGTCTTTCCTAACCCCGTCTGAGCTTGTAAAAAGCTTGATTGATGACTTTTTAAAGCCTGTTCTACCGCATGGGCAAACTCATCTTGCTCTTTTCGTTCCTCTAAATCCAACAAATTGATATTGTGTTGGAAATTTTGGGATAATTTCCTTGCTTTTTTAATCTTTTTACTTTTTCTAAGAAAAATCCCCTGCCGCTTTACCAAATCATGGCAAGTGAAATCCGACATATGATCAAAAGCATCCTCTATTGCCAAACGTGATTCATAAATCAAACTATTCGAAAAAGTTAACAAATATTCCACTAACTCTTTTGGAAGTTTTTGGATTTTCTCCTGTATTTTTAAAAATAAGGTAGCAGTTGCTGAAGCATCCGCAATCGCTGTATGTGCATGTTTTAAAGGGATGTCTAACTGTTCACATAATATTCCTAGATTGTATTTTTCAAACATCGGGAAAAAGACTTGTGCAAGTTCTACTGTATCTACCCTCGGAGTCACCAATTCAAACCCTTCCCAAAAAAGGGCTTCTGCAAGTAAATTGGCATCAAATTTCACATTATGAGCCACAAAAATGGCATCTTCAATCAACTCATATATCTCACGAGCCACTTGAGAAAAGTCTGGTGCCTTTCTCAATCGCTTATCTGTCAATCCTGTTAATTGGCGAATATGAGAAGTCAACTTTTCATGAGGATTCACATCGGTTTCATACGTTTTGACAATTTGACTATTTTCAATAATCACAATTCCGACTTGGATAATCTTTGCATTGCTACTGGCACTGGTCGCCTCCAAATCTACCACAGCATATTTTCTTTTTTCTTGTGTCATACTAGAAAAATTATACCATAAATCCAACTATTTCGTATCACGTTTTATGTCTTATTTTCTTTTGACGAATAAAGCAATATTTTTTTTGTGTCATTTCTCACATTTTTTGTTAAACTATGAAAGGAAGGGAGCTCTCATGATAACAATTCATAAAACTTTAAATTCTCAAGCATACGAAAATACTTATTATTTAGAAAACGAGCATCATCTTATCGTAGTTGATCCGGGTAGTGACTGGGAGAAAATTGCAGCAAAAATCCAAGAAATCAATAAGCCAATTACAGCTATTTTACTGACTCATACCCATTACGACCATATTATGAGTGTTGATTTAGTTCGTCAACAGTTTAGCAATCCACCTGTCTATGTCGCTGAAAGCGAAGCTACTTGGCTCTCTAGTCCGGAGTATAATCTATCTGGACTAGAGCGTCACCAAGATATTGACGACATCATCCTCCAACCTGCCGATGTTTTCTATAATTATCATAATTCTTACAGCTTAGATGATTTTTATTTTTATGTCGTACCAACACCCGGACATTCAATCGGTGGCGTTTCAATTGTCTTTCCTAACGAGCGTTTTGTTTTAACTGGTGATGCCTTATTTTGTGAAGCAATCGGTCGAACGGATCTCTATACTGGAAACTTGGAACAGCTCATTGCTGGCATTAAAGAAGAATTGCTGACCTTGCCTAATTATGATGTTTATCCCGGTCACGGTTCTCAGACTACCATTGTTCACGAAAAAATGTTTAATCCATTTTTACAATGAAAAAAGCCCTAAACAGGCTTTTTATTATTGTTTTCTACTAAATCCTCAAGAATCGTCTCATAGATAGAACTGATCCAAATGAGCCAATAATGATTCCTACGACAAAAAGGAAGGCAATCATCAATGGAATAAAGGTTTGCGGTACAATCATTGAGAGATTCTGACTGGCAAGTGATGGATTGAACGATTTATAAGCTATTTCATAAACAAAATAAACTAATCCAGCTGGAACAACCGCTCCAAGTAAGCCAATCCAAGCTCCTTCTAGTAAGAACGGTCCTCGAATATAACTGTTTTTCGCACCTACCAGACGCATGATTTGGATTTCACGACTGCGTGAAATAATCGTAATCCGAATAGTATTTGAAATTAAGAAAACAGCAATAAAGACTAAGAGGAGTGCTCCTACAATACCCCACGTACGAATAAAATTAGCCAGAGCAAAAATACGTTTTGTATTGGCTCCACCGTATTCGACCTCAGAAACTCCTTCAATCTTCTTCGCATTATTTGCGACAGAAGTAACATACTTCGGTTCTGTTGTATCCACAATATAGGCATCATGCAAAGGATTGGCGTCCCCTTCAAAGAGTTTCCAATCTTTTCCCATGACTTCCGTTAATTTCTTTAATTGTTCTTCTTTGCTAGAAAATGTAACAGATTTGACATTGGCCATTTTATTAAGAGCATCATAAACCTTATGATAATCCTCATTTTTAACTTTTTGGCCTTCTTTTGTAATCGTCTCTTTATTATCTGCCGTATCTGGACGCATATAGACCATGACCCGCACATTATTTTCAATATCTGTTGCTAGCTTCGCTGTATTTAAAATGACTGACACAAAGATTGCAACTAATCCCAGCGTAATCATCACGGAGCTGACTGCAGCAACCGTCATCCAACCATTGCGCTTTAAACTTTTAAGCGATTCTAGCAGGTGACTTAAAAATCTACTATTCATCGTATCCGTATTCTCCTTTTGCTTCATCACGCACCACACGACCATTTTCGATGGCAATAACGCGGTGACGCAAAGTATTTACAATTTGGCTATTATGAGTGGCCATTAAAACAGTTGTTCCTTGAAGGTTAATTCGTTCCAGAAGATTCATGATTTCCCATGAATTATCCGGATCCAAATTTCCTGTTGGTTCATCAGCGATTAGAACCTTTGGATTATTGACAATAGCCCGTGCAATCGCAATCCGTTGTTGCTCACCACCTGATAACTCATTTGGAAAAGAGCGAACTTTATGTTTCAAACCAACTAAATCTAGCACTTCCATAACACGCTTTTTAATATTGCGACGACGCTCACCGATAACTTCCATGGCGTAAGCGATATTTTCATAAACTGTCTTTTTGGGTAGTAATTTATAATCTTGGAAAACAACGCCAACATTGCGACGCAACATTGGAATATCACGTTTTTTAATTTTAGCAAGATTAAAGCCAGCAACTTGCAGGCTTCCCTTATCAACTTTCACTTCACGATACAATAATCGAATAAAAGTTGATTTCCCAGCTCCAGAAGGTCCTACAATGTAGGTGAATTCTCCTGGTTCCACTTTGATGGACACACCACGCAAGGCTGTTGTCCCGTTGTCATATTTTTTGACAACATCTCTCATTTCAATAATTGACATATATTGCAAAGAGTCCTTTCATTAAATACTCAAGTTACTAAAATGACACTTTCTTTGATAAAAGTCTTCTTTTTAGTTCAACCGCCATTTCAAGTAGGCATCTATGAAGCCATCTAAATCACCATCCATAACTTTATCAACTTGAGCTACTTCGTAACTAGTTCGATGATCCTTAACCATAGTGTAAGGTGTAAAAACATAGGAGCGGATTTGACTTCCCCAAGAGATCTCTTTTTTATCTCCTTTGAGCGAGTCTACTTCTGCTGCTTTCTTTTCTTGCTCCATTTGATAGAGCTTGGCTTGAAGCAACTTCATTGCCCGATCACGGTTTCCATATTGTGTACGGTCAACCGTTGATTGTGTCACAATTCCTGTCGGTATATGCGTCAAACGCACCCCCGTCGAAACTTTATTGACATTTTGTCCACCAGCACCACCTGAACGAAAAGTATCCATCTTGATGTCTTCATCTCGAACTTCAATTTCAATCGTATCATCTAACTCCGGCATGACTTCTACTGATGTAAAGGAAGTGTGTCGACGCTTAGCTGAATCAAACGGAGAAATCCTCACTAATCGATGAACTCCCATTTCAGATTTCAACAAACCATAAGCATGAGGCCCTTCAAAAGACAAGGTAACAGACTTAATTCCCGCTTCGTCCCCCGCTTGATAATCCAAAACTTCAACCTTGAAACCATGAGCATTGCCAAAGCGTGTATACATACGAAGCAACATATCTCCCCAATCTTGAGCTTCTGTTCCTCCTGAACCTGGGTGAATTTCAAGGATAGCATTGTTGTTATCATAAGGTTCTGATAAAAGCAAGGTCATCTCATAACTTGCCATCATCTTGTCCAATTCAACTAGCTTTTCTTCTAGTTCTTCTTGCACAGATGTATCTTCAGCCAAGAAATCCAGCAAAATTTCTAGTTCATCAAACAAATCAGTCATTTGCTGAAAGTTATTATAGGTTTGCTTGAGTCCATTGAGCTCCTGAGATGTCTTTTGAGCTGCAATGTTGTCATCCCAAAAGTCAGGTTCTGTCATCTTATTTTCTAAGATAGCAATTTCTTCCTCCAGACCTTCTAAGTCAAAGAGACCCCCTGAAAGAAGCTAATTTTTCACGATTTGCGTCAATTTTTTGACGAATTTCTGAAATGTCCATATCTACCTCTTTTCACATATCATTTTATTATATCACAAGTCAGTATTTTTTTCTAATTTCTGACAGAACCCCATAATAGTTATTGTATAAAATTTCTAAGTTGTAATCAAGAAATTTCGTTATTTGTTACATGATTGTTAGATAGGTTGCCATCTGAAGAGGAATATTAAGTAGACAGATACAGAAAAATGATTTATATAGTAGTGAACTATTTTACTAGCTCTTGTTCAAGAACTTCTAAAACACCTGATTCTTGATTACCTGGTGCTTGATATTTTGCTACTCTCTTTACTATTTCAGATTCGTTTTTCATCGCATAGCCTGCTCTACATAAACTAGCTTTTCTAGGTCATTTCCACCGTCTCCAAAAGCCATTATCTCTTGTGGAGCTGATCTTTTGGAAAAAACGAAGCCAGTTGGGCATATTGATTACCTGAGATGACAACTACTTTAATATCTTTATCTTGCAACATTCGATAAACTTTCTCGAAGTGCTCCACATCGTAGGTATTGTCAAAGCACAGGAATGTATCATCCATATCAAAAAGTTATAGAAAGTTGAAGCTTATCACAAAAAATTACAAATATCTTGGATCCTAAATTCCTAACCGAACGTGAATCCCTAGTGGTTGATATAGAGGAATTGGAAAGTCAATTAATAACCCTAAACCGAGAACTTCAGGAACTAGAAAGTATCCCAACCCTCTCAAGTGAATTCTTAGAAAACTACTCTAAGTTAACAGCTACTATCAATGCACTGAAAGAGCAAAACGAGGTCTATCTGAAAGAGTCATCTTTATCAAAATAAAAGTCAGAGGCAGACTCTGACTTGAAACGCAGTACGGAAGATATCCTTCTAGATTTAGAAGGAAAAATCAATAGTAAGATGCGTGAGTTCAATAATATTCTGTATCCAGATATTCGCAAAACTCCCCAAATTAACTTTAAAGATCATAACAACTACTCCTTCTATACACCTGATGACGACGGGACAGGAACTAAGTTCAAAGGGATGATTCTATTCGACTTATCAATGCTTTACCTCACCAAACTGCCAGCGTTAACGCATGATTCATTACTCCTTAATAATATCAACTACCAAGCAACTGAAGCTCTTTTGAAGCTATATGACCAATATAAATCATTAAATAAGCAAGTCTTTTTATCCTTCGATGAAACTAGCTCGTATTCTCCAGAAGCTAATCGCTCTCATCAGAAAATACTGTACTAAGACTCTCTAGCAACGAAAATGAACTCTACGGTATTTCATGGAACAAAGGAGAAAACTCAGATGAAGTTTAGTTACAATAAATTATGGAAACTTCTAATTGATAAAGGATGGATAAAATCAAAGCTTCGACAAGAAGCGGGAATCAGCTCTTCCACCATCGCAAAACTAGATGTAACAACAGATGTACTTTTAAAGATATGTATAGCACTTAATTGTAGAATTGAGGCCATTATAGTTGTAGATACAAATGAATAGTTGTCAAAAAGCACTTCGTCGATAATCTGTTCTATACAAATTATCGACGAAGTGCTTTTAATTTCTTTTAGGGACATATAATTTACATAATAGTACTTAGTAAAAACTATCAACTCATATTATACCTCTTAAATAGAGTTCCAAAAACTAGTGATAACACAGTGATAGATCCTCCAATAATAAAAAGATTAAAGGTATTGTTAGGATTTAATACTACTGAGAAAAATCCAGTCCCAGCTGGCATAAAAAGTATTGCTACCGTAAAGATGATTCCAAAGACTCTACCAAGAAACGCATTATCTACGTCCCTTTGGACAATAGAGAAAAATTGAATATTAAAAATGGTAATAAATAGACTAAACAGTGCTGGAGACAAGGCTAGAACTATGACATGGTGGAATAAAAAATAGAGCGGAGTAGCTAACATTAACATCAAACCTGAACAGGCCAATAGGAGCGTTAAACGTTTACTTGACAAAGATTTATTGACAAAACCACTTAATATCGCTCCAATAAATCCACCAATCGCTTCTGCTGTTAAAAATGTCCCATAAAGCCCATCTGATATTTCTCCAAACATTTGATTACTATAGGGTAACAATAAATTATACGCGGCTACAAAAAAATTAACCAAGGCAGAGAGAATGATAATAATAAACATTGGCTTATGGCCGTAAATATACTTGAACCCTATTTTCAAGTCGTTAAAGACTCCACTTATTGTCATTTTCCCCTTTGTGACCACTTCTTCATTAACAGGTACAATAAAGAAAATCAGTGACGCAGCAATTAGAAATGAGCATCCATCTAATAATAATACACCATGTATGCCCAGTATATTATATAAGAAAATTGCTACCATAGGAACCGTTACTTTGATTATAGTACTCGTTGTCTCTAACAATGAATTAAGCTGGGAGATACTATCTTTTTTTACAATTTCTTTCGTGAAAGCTTTATAGGATGGTCCAGAAAAAGCACTCATAAAAGCCAAGGTAACGTTTACTATGACAATCGCATAAACCAACCATTGTTCTTGGGTTATTAACGAAAGAACTATACAAGCGATACCACATAAGACATTTGTTCCAATGATAATTTTTTTCCGCTTGAGGCTATCAGCAATAACCCCACCAAACAAATTAAATAGGACACCTATTACGCTTTCTAATGATTGGTAGATTGCAACCAACGATAGTGAAGCTGGATTTAGTCCAGCGAGAAATGTATTATTCGCAAAATCGAACATGATATCTCCGATTCGAGATATGCCTCTACTTATAATAAGGTAAGCCACGTTTTTTTCATCTATTTTCAAGAATAACTCCTTAACTATGAATATTTTCTTTTATCATTAATCATCAATTTTTTCTAAAAATTTTTTTACAATATCCTCCTCATGGCTTACCCATAAATATAATTGAACCTTAATATGTTATTACAAAGTATTGAATGTAAACAGCACCCATAAAATCAAATAAAATAATCATAGAAATTCACAAGTTAAAAGCATTTCAATTGTTGGGTGAGCTATCCAAAGATACTTATGGCATTATCGAAATGCTTATTTTAGGGGTTCTTACATTAATCATTAGTACGGATGAAACCTAGGAGCTAGCACTAATATCTACATAATTCCTTATGAGATTACTGACATGCGATAAAACTTAAGTTATATGGCTATGAAGAGTTTTTCTTCAATCAGATCTATATTTTATTATTTTCCCTGGTGTTCCTACTACAACAGCATTTTCTGGTACATTATGTATTATGGTAGCACCTGCACCAATTATAGCACCAAAGCCAATGCTTACCGCATCCCTAATTGTCGCACCCGCACCTATGAAGACGTTATCATCAATTTTAACATTCCCAGATAGTATAACACCTGGCGAAATATTTACATTATTACCAATTTTACAATTACATGAAACAATACTTCCTGAATTTATAATATTGTTATCACCGATTTCTACAAGTGCTTGAATAGTCACATTGGTACCAATAAAATTTCCTTTTCCTAAAAAAGAATGTTTTAAAATTTTCGCGGAATTACAGATAACATTCGTATATTCCACCTTATTTTCATATGAGCAAAATATTTCTTCTCGCTTAAAATTATCACCAAATGCAACAATTGCTTTTGGCTTCTTTTCAAGTGTCAAGAGTAAACTTTCAAACCATTTTAGACCTCCTAAGACAGTTTTATCTAAGACTTTGCAACCAATAAAGCGACCTTCATCAAAAATATCTACCAATCCTTCAACTTCACCTTCATAAATTGACAATACCGCCAATCCTTGATCACCTGAACCTAATATAAACATATCCTTTACCCACAACTTTTAAAACAAACTTATAATTATTTTACTTTATATATTGTATTTTCATCTTGCCACTTAATAATATGTGAAATTTTACTCTTCAGATCTTCTTCATTCTTTCCACTAATTAAATATGCTATAAGAGCAGAGGCGCTAAAATCACCTCCACTATATTTTCTCCCAATAGAGGTCTCATCAAAATTAACTTTCTCAACCCATGAGTCCTTATATAAACTAACAGATAATAATTCTCCTTCTTTAGGAGGAATTGTTATCCAAGCTGTTCTTTTGTCAGATTTTATTATATTTAAATAATCAATTCCTATCTGACTTTTTACAAATGTTTCCTGTAAATTTATGTTGGTTATTAATTTGAAGGAGTCATTTATTAACCCTCCACCTACTCTAGAAGCAATTTCGCAAAAAGTAATCTGCTCACCATCCACAAAAAATTCTGCATGAAATGGGATTGTATGACTAGGAGTTGGAATTTTAGTCAATACTTTTAATGTCGCATCATATAATTTTTTCGAAAGTGGATTACTATCATCAATTATATATGATCCTAGTGGTGTATTAGTTTTAAATGATAAACAATCATTGAAATATTTCGAAACGGAATATAACAATATTTCACTATCTTTGAATAATCCGTCTACATGATACATCTCACCATCTGTGAAAGTTTCAACCATTATATTTGGACTTAGAGGAGTACTAATGAAATCTTTTAATTCAGATTTATTTTGTATAATTGTTACACCTATTGATCCCGCACCCTGTCTAGGTTTCACTACAAATGGATATCTTAGGTTATCAGTAAACTCGATTAAATCTATACAATCATTAATTTCAGCATATTTTGGTAAAGATACTACTTTTTCTAAATATTTTTTCATTATATATTTATCTCTAAAACCAATAGCGCTCTCGATATTCTGTCCAGATAGTCCCAGTAACTCTCTTATCTTTGCTGCTAGGACTATATCAAATTCATGAGTTGCAACTATATAATTAAATGGTTTTTTTGCATGTGACTCAATAAGATCAAATAGATAATTTTGATTTTCCAAAAGATCATCATAGAAGTAACATTTAAACTTTGAACTACTGTAGTAAGATTTAAATCTAGATTTAGTGAAAAACTCAATTTCATATTTTTTATCTTCTAATTCTTCAATAGATTTATAATCACAAACTCTAGGTGAAAATTGATTGATAATTGCTACTTTTACCATAAAATACCTCCAGATATTTTAAAAATTATTTAGAAATCAGTAAAACTCTTATTTTCTCGTAGCCCATATATATAAAGACTAGTGCTACTACAATTGCTCTAAAACTGGCAAGATATGTCCATAATGCTAGTATTCCAAATCTACTTAGTAGAGGCCAAAGGAGACAGGCTATTAGTGCCCCAAGCCAGCCATACTTAAAATTAATATTCAATGCATGTGCATTCGGTTGTATTGTTGATGTAGATATCATAATAACTAAAAATAATAAAGTTATACCCATATGAACTGATAATTCAAATTGAGATAGCACTAAAATTAATAACATATAGACTGCAAAAAATATTCCAGATAATCCGAATGCTTCAAAATCTCTATTTTTATCTATTTCAATAGCTCTAACCCATCCTTGCATATCAACAAATGGACTAAAAAGTAATAATAAACCAGCATAAATGGACCAATAAATTGAATTAAAATCATTGTATACATGTAGAGTAACATCACTATCAGCTAAGTAACCAATAAAAATAAGTGTAATAATAGCTCCTATACTAATCAACCATTGTATAACATTACTATACAATACAGTTTTATAGCCATTCTTGAGGACACTTATTATAAATATCCCTCCTGATAGTAAAGCAACTAGAGTTGATAATCTTGAAGAGAGACCAATAATAGTTCCCATCTGATACATTGCTTGTAAATTAATAATAATTGAAAAACATTGGACAATAGCCATAAAGTACACTAACCAGCGAACATTTATCATTATTTCCTTTAATCTTGATAATTTTTTAAAAAATAGGCCAAAAATCGGAATAGCTAACGAATTAAAAAATGCCCACACTGCAAAAGGAATCACCCCTTTTTCATGAATCAATGTATAAGTTACTAAGAAAGAAACTCCCCAAGACCAACCAGCAGCTGAACTTATGCCGTAATATAATTTCCTTATCACTTAATTACCCTCCATTTAATGTTATTATTCTTCTTGAACGTGTTTGTAATTCTTCAATCATAATTTCACTCCTATTTTTCTCTCTTTCACCAATAGCTATAAAAAAATCATATTTCTGATTGTATGCCCTCCTCTTCGCTTTTGCTAGAGACAATGAACTAACCTCTTCTTTAATAAAAAACTTTTTCAACTTTTCCTTTCGAATGAGAGTTAGAATATTATAAAAATCGCCAATTTTAAAATTTTTTCCACCAACATATTTCACAAAAACTTTTTTAGGATTTTTTGAAATTTGAATTCTATCTAAAAGAGCTTCTATACAAACCGCTAAACCACCACTTAGTATGCCCTTTTTAGTTACTTCAAATATTAAATTAGAGTAAGTTCCAGCATCTAAAAATGGTCTCTCATTTTTATCTACACATTTATAGTAAATACCTTCAAAAACTTCAGAGCCTCTAAAATCAAACAAATTAATTTGAATAGTAAGACGATGTCGTATGAACTCTATATATTTCTGCATTTGACAAAGTTCATCAATTAATTCAAATAATTGATTTACTTTACAATAGTTTAACAAATCATATATTGTAAAATTTCCCTTATGAAATTTTAATAAAAATTTTACATACCTTGGATTGATATTTAATGAATTTATCATTCCTAACATGTCTTTACTCTTTCTTAACTCATATAATACCTCTTTATAATTATTATATTTTGATAAAATTATTTTCCAAATATTGAAATTAGTTAATATAACAATACTTTCTAACTCAAGTGAATCAAGAATCTCAATAATTAAATTGATATAATTAAACTGTAACTCATCGATTGAAGAAGCATTAAAAATCTCATAGCAAAATTGTGAAAATTCCCGTAGTTTTTTATTTTTTCGATATATTGTTGCATTAGAACAAACTTTATAGCTACTATAACCCTGCTTATTGTTATAGAAATATCTCAGTATAGACATAGAACCATCCGAGCTTAGTCCTATACTTCTATCTTTTTCATCTTTAATTTGATAATACCTTCCTATAGATGCATGAGTGTATTCATTTAAATGACTATAAACAGCAGATGAAACTTTGATCAATTCAAAACCATTTATAGATGCTATATCCCTCAAATTATTTTCTACGTCACAATATTTTTTAAATTGAATTTCATCAAGATCAAAGAAACCTTTCGGATAATTTAACCTGATATTTCCCTTTTTGACCATACTATTTTCTCTTCAATTTCCCACTAGAAGTTGTTTCTATAGATTCAACAAATTTTATTGAATGAGGTAAATAATATTTACCTAAGTTTGTTAAAATCAGTTCTTTTATTCTATTACTATCTTTCACTTCAGAAATAACTTCTAATATATAATTTTCTCCGTAAATAATGTCACTAATTTTTTCAACTTTACAAAGTTGAATATCCGGCAACTGAAGAATAATTTGTTCAATTTCAATAGGGTTAATTTTTATCCCTCCCTTATTAATTGACATACTATCTCGACCTGTTACAAATAGAAGACCTTCCCTATTTTTGTATCCTCTATCTCCTGTATATATCCATTCATCAGTATGTTTATTCGGATAATATCCGTTCATAAAGCGATTTGTCTTTATCCAGATTTCACCTTTCCCATCATCATCCATATTCTTTATTTCAACTTCAACCCCCGGTAAAGATGTACCAACAGAGTTAATATTTTTTAAATCACGTCCATATTGTAGACAACAAACTGCGGTTGTCTCTACCATTCCATATGCATTTGCTATATTTGCGTTTTTCAACTTATTTAATAAAAAGATTGCACTATCTTTATTTATAACCTCTCCACCTACAATAATACATCTTAATTTTTCGCACTCTTCGAGAGTATTTGTATATAAATTAACAAGTTTATTCATCATAGTAGGTACCATAACAGTTATTGTTACATCGTTTAATTGAAGTTCCTTGAAAAAATTTTTATAAGTAATTCTATCTTTAAAAATTACTCTTCCCCCCGTAAAAATAACTATCATGGCAGCCCAGAGAGATTGAATAAAGGCAATGTGCGAAGGGAGATATAATATATCATCACTGGAAATTTCTAACTGTGAGATCATTAGATTAATTAATTCTGTAAAAGATATCTTATTAATCACAACCGATTTAGGAGCTCCTGTGGTACCTGATGTAAAAAATACTAAAGGAGTATCCGAAATCCCTATTTCAAGATTATTATAAATATTATTGAATTCACAAAATTGATAAACTTTTTTCTCACTTTTACACTGAAAGTTATTATCTGATAATACTGCTTCAGCATCGGATATATTCAAAAGTGTTTCAATTTGAGAATTAGTTTGAATCGGATTAATTGGAATAACAACTTTACCTTGTAGCATGAGATTTAAAATCATATTTAAGTACTCAGCTTTATTTTCCCCTATGACTGCTATTCTCTTCTCTTTTATCTTCGATAAATCAATTAAATGATATTCAGTATGAATACAACTTTCAAACACATTATTAATCATTTTCGATAATCCCATATCTCATCTAAATTTCAATCTTATTAATTATTAAATAATTATAATTCAATAAAAATGGACTATAATTTTTATAATTTAAGATTACTCCCTTTCTTCTAAATTTATCTCTTAAAAATTCTGAAGCCTTAGTTGTTTTGCCTGAAATTATTTTCGATTTCAAATCAATATAGGTACTATAATTTTTATGATATTTATTATCCCCTTGGTAAAAAATGATAATATCTCTTTGATCAATAGAATCAGTAGATTCAATTTCTTCTAAATTATATTGAAAAATAATATTTTCATTAAATTTCTCAAAACAAAAGCTATTATTTTTTATCTCTGGTTCTATTCCCAATCCCTCACTTAAAATATCAACAATTATATTTTTTCGCTCTTTCACAGAAACTTCTTTACTACTTGGACCTATATACTTTGCCGGAACTCCTCCTATTAATGAGTTGGGTGCAAAACTCTTGGTTACGATAGCATTTGCTGCTACAGTAGTACCTTGACCAACTATGACACCTGGTAGAACAATAGCCCTTGTTAAAATGGATACATTTTTTTCAATAATAACTTTATTTTGTTCAGCATAATATCCATCAATTGCCGATTGACCATGTCCCGCACCATGCGTAAAAATCATTGCCTCGATTCCTAGACCACCATATCCCCTTAGTTCCACAGAATCACTTACATTTATTTGCGCTCGAGGTCCTATGAATTGATAATCACCAATTTTAATATTTGCACTTTTTTGATTCCATCCACCTTCTCCAATTCTTACTGACTCATTACACCAAAATTCTCTTCCGATATTTATATTATTTGCCCTAAATATACAATCTTTACTAATTTTTCCTCTTGTTCCCAAACTGAATGTTTCCTTAGAGTAAATCATAGTTTTTGGAAAAAATAAGCAATTATTTCCAATTGTAATCCTATCTGCTTCTATTACTACGAATCTACCGATGACTGTATCCTTCTGAATTAAACATCCTTTATTAAAAATGAGCTTTGCTCCATAGCAAATCACAACATTCTCTTCAATTTTTGCACCTAATTTTTTTAATTTCTGAATATATATCCGTGAATATAGTCTATCTAAGATTGAAATTTTTGATCCCATATCTAATCACCAACAATTCTTTACTAACTTACAAATTTATAGGAATACTCCTATGTAGTAACTCACCGTTGATCATTATATATACTTTTAAATAATATACTTGCAGCGGTGTCTTTTGGAGATTATATTTAAAAGCAGTCTCTCCCTGCAAACTATCTTGATTATTAGCCACTACTCTCTCAATTGAATATCTATCAGCTTCTAATATTTCACAATCTACTGCTGCAATTTCTCCCTTCTTAATTAGGTTTTGATAGTCGAACAACACCTTTATTTCTAATTTTTCTATATTAATTTCCATTGTTAAATTTATATCTCTAAAGACATTCCTAGGCAAATCAATTGAAGTACCACATCTTGAGCATTTATATACAAACCTACTTACATTTTCTGGAAGCACTGTGAATTTCTGTAACAGAATAGAATTATTACAATTTGGACAAGAGTTTTCTCGGAACTCTTCATAATCTATTTCTGAAAGTTCATGATAATACTCTGAAAATAGATAATTTCCTGTTCTAGTCTTCATACTCAAATCTGAAATTATTCTATCCTGTAAATCTCTTAATTGAGTTTCTAGAACATCCATTTCATGATTTAATTGACATAAATTATATCTATGTATATTTGAAATATTAATTTTTCGCACAAGCGATTGTAGCTGATTTTCTACATTTATTTGTATATTCTGAATTCGTTTATCTTTTACGCCATAAATATCTATTTGTTTTTGCTTATGAAAAATTTCCAAATATTTTTTTAAACGATTTTTTAAAATAAGAAGATTATCTGTGAAATCTTTGATTTCATACAATATCTTCTCTGAACTACTATTTAGAGTTGTAAGCCTAAATTCAGGAGCACCTAAAATGCAAAATGAACCAGTATCATATTTTAAGTCTTTTGACATTTTATTTAAAATATTAACTGATTCTCCCACACTATATCCAGCTTTTATTAATTCTATAAAGAATATATTTTCAATACTACTACCATCTTTAATAATATTGCTCCCAATTACTACAGCTGGATAGCTAACACGAAAACCTTCAGAAATCCAATATTCCTTTCGATATAGACTTTTTTTAAAGTGAATACCACTACAAGAATTTAAAAAGGCTATTTTACATTTTATCTCTTTATTATCTACTATATCCTTTTTTCCCTCATAGTATTCTGGATTTCTAGCCCAATGAGGAATATCACACCCACTTCGCGCCTCCATCACATTATTGTCATTATTTGTACAACATATATATCCATTATAAATAAAGAGTTTATCTTCTCGACTGTGTCCATGGAATGAAAAAATATCCATCTCATCAGTATAAGGGAAGTTGCCTTTCGACGAATCAAAAAAATTAAAATAGTTTTTGTTTTTCATCTTTTCATCGTGTGCAATCAATAAAGAATTATCTTTAAAGGTATTTTCTAAAGATACTGTTTTAAATATCTGATAAGTTAAATCATATATGTCGTCATACAAAAGAAAGCCGACTGAAGTATAAATATTATTAATATTGACTTTGTTTGTACATTTATAAAAACTACTGTCATCAATATTATCAATGTTACAGACAATAGTCACATAATCATATTTCTTTTCAAACTCAGTATCCAAAAAATCACTAATATTTTTATATGAAGTAAAATTATAATTTCTATTGCTAGCGTATAATTCTACAGACTTCTGACACATGAGGTTACTTCCAATATAAATAACGACTGACTCGCTATCTATAGTTTTTCCTTTGTATGTTATTGATAATCTATCCTTTGTATAAAATTCAAATTCTACATCATAAAAACTTGAAATTTCCAACAAATCAATTTCTTGATTTTTTACAAGTAACGTCAATTCATTCGCACTTGATGCTTTTACATAGTCTTCAAAGTTTGTTGTAAGCCAGCATTTTTTCATATTTTAACTTTCTTCCTTAAATTCATAATAGTCCCTCTACATGAGAAATTGTTCGAATAATATCAATTTCACTCTCTACTAAATCAACTTCAATGACATATCTAGGAGTCTTGTATTTTTCCTTTATATATGAAAAAATTTTATATACACTTTTATCAGGTTTCTGAAATGAAATTCCATATTTATTATTTTCTAAATCCCTAAACGAAACATGAGAAAATAATAACCTCTTCCCCATTGCATCTACCATATCTGTTAAAGATATATTTGCTTTCCAAGCAGACTTAAAATCTAGAACAAATCCCCAATTATCACTTTCCAGTTGTTCTTTTAAGAGAATAATCTGCTCAGGACAATAGAAAAGTGTATAGTCTTTATTTTCAATCGCTATATCAATATTATACTTTTCAGCTTCAGCTATTAAAAACTTTATTCTATCAATACTGTTGTCCCAATCACAATTTTGTAAAGGGCCGTGCATAATCAAATATTTTGAATTTAATAATACGCATATCTCTAAAAATCGGTAGAATATGTCTTTGGCTTCTGTATATTTTTTTATATTTACAGAGAATAGATTTGGAACCTCATATCCCTCCATAAAAGGATGTATAGAATTTACATTTACTCCCTTTTGGCTGCAATATTCTTTTACTTTTTTTATTTCAGAAGCGGTCAATTCCAATCTAGATTGGAAAAAAATTTCATAATCATATACTTCATTGTTAGTAAATTTTTCAAAGGTTGCTAGATTATCTAACCCTAGAGAACTAGTACTCCCAGTGGATAATATTATTTGTTTCATACTTCCGCATTAACACTTCCTATTTATATGTCTAATCAGTATAAATCCCTCTGCATAATCTACTCCTATATGTTTACCAAATAAGACAGATTGAACTTTAGGGCCGTCGATTGGGTATGACTTTTTATTCACTTGACTTTTATGGAATTCGATAGCCCTCAACTTTTTCTCAATATTTATTTCTACAAAAATATTTGGAACAAACTGCAAAGCATTGCTAACATATATATTGGGAGGAGAAAACGATAGAAAAGTAAACGAATGACGCCTACTAGAGGACTGTACAGATTTAAATATGATTCGATGATCTTTATGAGCATCATTTTCCCAATGTGTAAACACATAAGATGGATTAAATTCCTCAATTTCGTTGTCAATAATTGAAACTAATTCGCTTGAACTAAACTGAGAAACTTGAGATTTTTCACTAATTATTTTTAATTCTATTCCTAGAAATTCTGCAGACTTTTCTGCTTCTAAAATCCTCGTTTTATCTTCTGGAACCGATAAGACTAGCAGTTTGACATAAAAACCACTATTAACCATATTAATTATATGTCCACCCATAGAAATTTCCGCATCATCTGGATGGGCTGTAATTATTAATGCTTTTTTCACCTTATCTCCTACTTTCATTATATTGGAAGTTCCCAATTTCAAAATAATGAATATTTGGTAATCTAGATAGATTCTTATTCACTCCAAAATTATCAAAAATAATTATTTCTTTATCTAAATCAAAAAGGAATCTTTCTAATTCTCCATCATAACTTTTATGTGAGGTAGCAATTATCAATATGTCAAATTCTTGTAATGACTCACTATTTAAACTGAAAGATTGAACAGTCGTTATTTCTTGAATTTCTTCACTAGAGTAATATGGATCATTTATTTTTACCTCCATTCCATTTCTTAACAAAGAATGGATTAAACTAATAGCTGGGGAGTTCTTCCAAATTTTAGTCTCCGGAGCATAACTTAAACCTAATACTCCTACTTTTTGACAGTTATAGCTTTTGACTAAATCAGTAATAAAGTCAGACTGTTTTAAATCAGAGTTAACTGACTCCCTTAGCATAGACAACTCCTTGCTATCATCGACTGCATCTAAAATATATTTAGGAGCTAACGGAAGACAGTACCCTCCAATTCCAATTGACGGATGATAATAAGGAATATTCCACTTAGTTGAAGCAGCATTGAAAATTTCTGCAATATTATATTTTGGAAATGCTCTCATCATTTCATTAGCAAATACAACATTAATATAACGTATAGAATTTTCAACCGCCTTCACTAAACAAGCGTGATAGGCATCCGTTACCTCAATCACAACATCAGAAAGCATTTCATATAATTTCAAAACCTCCATACGATAATTTGATCCCAATGTACCAATAACTCGAGGAAGTGTTTTTAAATTTAATCCAGTCTCTAAAAACCAGTCTCGTCTAGGAGCCAGTGCTAGATACTGCAAATCATTCAACTTTGGTCTTACAATTGTATCAATCCAATTTGGAGAAATTGTACTTTCAATAATAACTAGTTGTTCAGATACTGTTGTTATATTATCTAATACAGTAGTTAATGGTTTACTAATAGGTACTCCATTTCTTTCAGTATTAATACAGATAATTTGTATCTCATTAGAATATGTATCAGCGTGTTCTACAACTTCTGGTAAAATGGACTTCTTAAATATTAATTCACTAAATATTTCTTCATCTAAGTCAATTTTAAATGGTAAATTTCCTTCAAGTAGATTCTGTATCAATCTATGATTAGTATCAAAAATTTTGACACGGAAACCTACTAATGCAAAGTGGTAAGCTGTGGATAGACCTATATATCCTGCTCCCCAAATTGTAATATTTGCCTTCTTATCTTGAATTCTACTTAGCAAATTATTTTTCATAATATGTTCAACTTTCTTCATTATTTTATTCATAATTAATGGTATAAGTCTTTAGAGTATCCAAAACTTAGGTATACACCTAAGCATTTTATCTACCAACAATAATGATAATATCCATTGCCAAAATCAAAATCGGCAAAAGTTTTGAAATTTTCTTCATACTTTGACTTCCTTTCTATTTTTATTTATTGTACAATAAATAAAATAAAATCATTTTTTGTTGGGAAAACGGGAAATTATGAAATCAAAACTTGGTATGACACTTAGAAAGGTCCGTAAAGGTAAACAAGTCAGTTTATCTTCTGTAGCGGATGAGCATCTCTCTAAATCACAAATTTCTCGTTTTGAACGTGGTGAATCGGAAATATCTTGTACTCGACTTATCAATATTTAGACAAACTGCATATCTCTTTCGATGAGTTTCTTATCTTACATGATCAGGACTACACCAAAACTGAGTTATTTGCCAACTTGGTACAGTACATTCGTAAGCAATATTCATCACAAGATATCAATAATATAGTATATCTACTTTCCGACTCCTCAAATTACACTTTAAATTCTTTTGAAAAAACAATGGTAAAATCCATTTTATACACAATGGATTCAACTATTTTTCCATCAGATGAAGAATTACTTCAATTGACAGATTATCTCTTCAAAGTTGAAAAATGGGGCTACTATGAAATCATTTTATTAGGTAACTGCGTACGAACAATTAACTACAAGTCCTACTTCCTATTAACAAAGGAAATGTTAAACAATTACCTCTACTCATCATTGAATAAAACCAATAAACGGATTGTTACTCAGCTAGCTATAAATTGTTTCATTCTTAGCATAGATAAGGAAGAATTTTCGAATTGTTCCTATTTAATTAGTGAGATAAAATCATTATTAGATAACGAATTGAACTTCTACGAACAAACCGTCTTTCTCTATGCTACTGGTTACTTTGAATTTAAGCGTCAATCAAGTAGCGGAATTAAAAAAATGAAACAAGCCATACAAGTGCTTGATATTTTGGGAGAAGATAAATTAAAATTGCACTATACTAATCACTTTAATAAGCTGACTAACAAAGAATAAACGAGATTCTTTATAATTTAACGATATACAAATCAAGGGTGTTCTCATAAAAACTTAGCCCTCTCAGCACACATCTACCTGAAACAAAAAACACTTAAAAAGCCTTGGAAGATGCAGTTCCCAAGGCTTTTTCTGTATTCTATCGTATCATTTTCCTTATTCCAATTTCAAATATCACTAATTTGACTATCTTTTATCCCTCCTCTTTACCTCAATTTTATACTAAAAAACTTAAAAATTCCTATGATTTTTGACGACAATCGTTCCTATCTCTTTTTTTAAAATACAAGAAGAAGCACTTTAACGAAGAAATTGTAGCTACACTTATCTCTTTTGAAATCTAGTACGAAAATAAGTGAATGGCTTCTCTCAGCTCGTCTGCAAGAACTTTTTCTTTATTTAATTGGAGATAAATTTCTAATAAGCACGAACGAACATTGGAAAACTGTATGAAGTCTATTGAGTTTTCTAACGGAAAGCTAAGTGAAGTTAACCAAACCGCAACTCTGGTTTGTGAGAGCCTCTCATTTAAAACAGCTTGATAGATTACTCGTGCCAAACGCCATTCTTCATCACTAATAAAGCGCCAATCCACTCTTTTAAAAATCTTTTCTAACACTTGAAGAACCTCATTTACTCGTGTTATAGGAAAATCTGGATGACAGATAATCTCAACTAAAAGATCTGCACCATGAGCAAAGGCATGCACCCAACCATATTCTTCAGAATAACCAGTGCTATCATTTTCATACAATAAATAAGACAGACCTTGTTCAAATAGAGCCATTCTTTGATGACTAGAAAGTCTTTTAAAATAAAGTGAATTTTTTTAGCATCTGCATTTAGCAAATTAGCGAATAATAAAGCCGTAAAAGATCGAATCAGAGTAGCCTGACCAACTTCTTCCTTTTTATACAAAAGTCCCTGTCGTTTAAGAGCTTCAACCACTACAAAATCAAACTGGTCCTTTGTAAATAACTGTTCTTGTATGGCTCTGGCTAGAGAAACAAAGATTAAGTCATCTCGTATTTTATAATTTGGATGACCAACATGATCTAACATCCAAAGGATTTCTTCTTGTTGATAAATTGGCATATCCTGTGCTAATTTTTCTTTTAGTATTTTTTCCATATCTTTCCTTTTCAATTAGATTATTAGATTATTAGAAAAAGTCATCCGAAGATGACTTTTTCTTTCTTAAATAGCATTCTGATCAAAGCCAAGTTTGCGTTGGATAAATTTGACAATTTCCACGATGATAATCATTGAAAAACTGCCAATAAGGACTGCTGTCCATTGTGAAAGATCCAATTTTGTTACATGGAAAATTCCTTCTAATGGCTCAATCAAAATAGTGGAAGCTAGCAAAATAAAGGAAACTAAGATAGACCAATTAAAGGTTTTAGACTTGAATGGCCCGACTGTTAGAAGTGATTGATAAACAGATTTCACATTAAAAGCGTGGAAGAGCTGAATTAATCCAAGCGTTGCAAAAGACATAGTTAATGCGTCTGCATGAATGGCTCTCATATCCCCAACATGAACAGGATTCATCAAGGCATAGGCATAAACACCAAGTACCAAAGCACCTTGCAAGAATCCTTGATAAATAATCGAGCTCATGACACCACCTGAGAAGAAGCTAGACTTGCGACCACGCGGTTTATGCGTCATCACACCTGGCTCAGCAGGTTCAACCCCCAGAGCAATGGCAGGGAAAGTATCTGTCACTAAATTAATCCAAAGTAGGTGAACCGGCTGCAGCACATCCCAACCAAAAAGAGTTGCTAGGAAAATAGTCAAAACTTCTGCCGTATTGGCCGAAAGCAAATATTGAATCGTCTTTTGAATGTTAGAGAAGACTTTACGGCCTTCTTCAACAGCCACGATAATCGTTGCAAAGTTATCATCAGCCAAAATCATATCAGAAGCACCTTTCGAAACTTCTGTACCTGTAATCCCCATTCCAATACCGATATCGGCTGTCTTCAGGGCTGGTGCATCATTGACACCATCACCGGTCATAGCAACAACTTTCCCCTGATGTTGCCATGCTTTGACAATCCGTACTTTATGCTCAGGTGATACGCGCGCATAGACAGAATAATGACCAACAACTTTTTCAAACTCTTCGTCTGACAATTCGTTAAGCTCGGCACCAGTCATGACATGGTCTTTACTATCATCATTGATAATTCCTAGACGTTTGGCAATGGCTTCCGCCGTAGCTTGGTGGTCACCCGTAATCATAATTGGACGAATCCCTGCTTCCTTGGCAACGCGAACGGCTTCTGCTGCTTCTAGACGCTCAGGGTCAATCATTCCAATCATACCTGTGAAAATTAAATCATTTTCAAGATTTTCAGACGTTAAGTTTTCTGGGATTTCATCAATAATTTTGTAGGCGCCAGCCAACACGCGCAAGGCTTGATGAGCCATACCTGAATTATTATCTTTAATCAGCTGAGTCGTTGCCTCATCAATCTGCGCAATAGTTCCTGCCTTGTCACGAGACACACAACGTTTTAAGAGTTGATCTGGCGCACCTTTTACAGCAACCAAAAATCTACCGTCCGGCAAAGGATGAATAGTTGACATGAGCTTACGGGTCGAGTCAAACGGCAACTCCGCTACACGAGGATATTGCTCTAAGAAAGCTTTAACATCATAGCCCTTATCAAGTGCATACTGAACAAAGGCTGTTTCTGTTGGGTCACCAATGAGTTTCCCCTCTTGGTCGATTTTAGTGTCATTAGCAAGTACAACCGAGCGTAGCAAAGGCAAGTCGAGCCCAAGCTCAATAGCCTGTTTTGCTTCGTGCAAGCTACCATCATAGAAGACTTTCTCAACTGTCATTTTGTTCATAGTTAACGTACCAGTCTTATCAGAAGCAATAATTTCAGTAGAGCCAAGCGTTTCAACTGCAGGAAGCTTTCTAACAATAGAATTTCTCTTCGCCAAAACTTGGGTACCAAGTGCCAAGACAATGGTTACAATAGCAGGAAGCCCCTCTGGAATCGCTGCAACAGCAAGTGCGACTGATGTCATCAATTCGCCCAGTGGATCTTTTCCTTGAATAAATACACCAACCACAAAAGTGATAGCTGCAATAATTAAAATCGCATAGGTGAGCACTTTTGACAGACCATTTAGATTTTGCTTGAGTGGAGTATCTGTTTCATCAGCGTTTTGAAGCATACCAGCAATATGACCAACTTCCGTATACATACCTGTATTGACAACTACACCCATTCCCCGTCCATACGTAACATTTGAATTTTGGAAAGCCATATTGATGCGATCACCCAGTCCTGCATCCGCAGCTACACCAACAGTCAGATGTTTTTCAACAGGAACAGATTCACCAGTCAGAGCTGCTTCTTCGATTTTCAACGTGTTCGCTTCCAAAAGACGCATATCAGCAGGTACCACATCACCAGCTTCCAGTATAACGATGTCTCCTGGAACTAATTCCTTAGAATCCACTTCTGTCACATGCCCGTCACGCAGCGCGCGCGCAGCTGGGCTAGACATAGATTTGAGTGCTTCAATTGCTTCTTCTGCCTTGCCTTCTTGGTAAACTCCAAAAATGGCATTAATAATGACCACAGCTAGGATAATAATCGCATCTGCAATATCTTCACCACCTGAAGTCACAACTGAAAGAATAGCAGCAATCAGCAAAATGAGAATCATCAAATCCTTGAATTGCTCAACGAATTTCATCAGAAGGGATTTTTTCTCTCTTTCATCTAGTTCATTGCGACCGTACTCATCTAAACGCTTAGTAGCTTCATTGCTTGTTAAACCCTGATTAGAAGTTTCCAAATTCTTTAAAACTTCTTCCGAACTTTGCGTATAAAACGCTTGGCGCTTTTGTTCTTTCGACAAAATAGTTCCTCCTTTAATCTCTTTTTGACAAACAAAAAGAGACCTGTTTGCTGTAACAAGTCTCGCTGTTTCATACAAGGCCGGAAATTGCTTTCGTATTGACGACCTTGTAACGGATATCCCGCTAGCTACTCCCTTGAGTGTTTTTATTATATCAGATTCTTCAATTTTTTCAAGCAAAAAAGTTCAATTTCTATCTATTTTGCCCAACAAAGAATAAGACACAATAAATAAAATAATCGCTATGACAAGTGTCCCTGTTAGGTCAAAGAACATATTAAGCTTTGTCTTGTTATAAAAAACCAAATAAATCTGCTGAGAATAAAAATAGCCGCTATTACTAAACTAAAAAGGATTCTTCCCATCACTTTCTACCTCCACGAAATTTCCATTTGATAATCCGCAAAAGTTCGACCGCCATCAGGTGTTCTCAATTGATAATGCAGTTCAAGTGTCTGCTTTTTCAAATCAACCTGGTAATGACTTGTTTTTGTGATAAATTGCTGTATGCCGACCGGTGTGGGAATTCCAATCAAGGCTTCTCCTCCTTTGATAAACCGCATCAAAGATTTAGGAGTAGAGAAGCGTGTCATGACTAGTTCTTCATCCTGAAACTTCAAAACAACATTTTCATTCTCTTCATTTTCAAAACGCAAGTAATGATAAGCTCCCTTTTTCTGCCATTCTCCGTCATAAGTTTGATCAATTTGTTCTACTTGTTCATCAAACTGTATCTGATTTTTGATTCTAATCTTCACACTATAAACTCCTCATCTACTGCTTTTCTTTTCTATTTTATCAGAAAATCTCAAAGATTTCTTCCTTTCTTTCCTTTAATTTTTTCAGTGTGGTCTTCTTCTGTTTTATGGTATAATAGAGCCATGATTGAAAAAGTATTTCGTGATCCCGTGCACAATTACATTCATGTAGATCACCAAATCATCTATGATTTAATAAACACTAAAGAATTTCAACGACTGCGCCGCATTAAACAGCTGGGAACTTCTGGCTATACTTTTCATGGAGGCGAACACAGCCGTTTTTCACATTGTCTTGGAGCCTACGAAATTTCCAGACGCATCACAAAGATTTTTAACGAAAAATATCCAGAAGTTTGGAATCGTCATGAAAGTCTCTTAGTCATGGCAACAGCTCTCTTGCACGATGTAGGTCACGGCGCTTATTCACATACTTTCGAGCGTTTATTTGATACCGACCATGAAGAAATTACACGCCAGATTATCACGAGCCCTGAAACAGAGATTAACCAAGTGCTGGTTCAAGTTTCACCTGATTTTCCAGAAAAAGTAGCCAGTGTTATCAACCATACTTATCCTAATAAACAGGTTGTTCAGTTGATTTCCAGTCAAATCGATGTGGATCGTATGGATTATCTCTTGCGAGATTCCTACTATACAGGTGCTTCTTATGGACAATTTGACTTAACACGGATTTTGCGCGTTATTTGTCCAGTAGAAAATGGCATTGCTTTCAAACGCAGCGGTATGCATGCTGTGGAAGATTATGTCGTCAGTCGTTATCAAATGTATATGCAAGTTTATTTTCATCCTGCTAGTCGTGCGATGGAGGTACTCTTACAGAATTTGCTCAAGCGAGCAAAATTTCTCTATGAAAAGCAGAAAGACTATTTTGCACTCTCTTCTCCCAACCTTATTCCTTTCTTTGAAAAAAGAGTGACTTTGAAAGATTATCTTGCTTTAGATGATGGAGTTATGAACACCTATTTCCAAGTTTGGATGACGAGTCCTGATACGATTTTATCTGATTTAGCACAGCGTTTCATCAACCGTAAAGTCTTTAAATCCATTATTTTCTCTGAAAAAAATGAAAAACATCTGAATATCATGCGGAATTTAGTTGCAGAAGTCGGCTTTAACCCTGACTACTACACTGCCATTCATCGTAATTTTGACTTGCCGTATGATTTCTATCGACCACATGTAGAAAATCCGCGAACGCAGATTGAAATTGTGCAAAAAGATGGCAATCTTGCTGAATTATCCACTTTATCAGCTATTGTCCAAGCATTAGCTGGTACAAGACACGGTGACAATCGTTTCTATTTTCCAAAAGAAATGCTGAAAGATGCTGGACTTTTTAGCGAAAATAGCAAAACTTTCTTGTCGTATATCAAAAATGACCAATTTATCTATGGAGAATCACACAAACATGAGTATTAAATTAGTTGCCGTTGACATTGACGGAACCTTATTGAACAATAAAAGAGAAGTCACACCTGAGGTTTTCAGTGCTGTACAAGATGCGAAAGATGCTGGAGTAAAGATCGTCATTGCAACCGGACGCCCTATTCCAGGAGTGAGAAATTTACTCGAAGAATTACACCTAAATGAGCCAGGCGACTATGTCATTACCTTCAATGGCGGGCTGGTGCAAGATACAGTAACAGGGGAGGAATATATCAAAGAACCCCTGTCTTATGAGGATTATCTGGACATCGAATGCCTCAGCCGCAAGCTAGGAGTTCATATGCACGCTATCACCAAGGACGGCATTTATACTGCTAACCGTAACATTGGAAAATATACTGTTTACGAAGCTGGGTTAGTTAATATGCCAGTCTACTACCGCACTCCAGAGGAAATGATAGATAAAGAAATCGTCAAAATCATGTATATTGACGAACCAGAAATTTTGGATCAAGCAATCACGAAACTTCCTAAAGAATTGTACGATAAATACACACTCGTAAAATCTGCACCTTTTTACTTAGAAATTGTCAAAAAAACTGTCAACAAAGGAGCTGCAGTCGTGCATCTAGCAGAAAAATTAGGATTGACAAAAGAGGAGACTATGGCGATTGGTGACGAAGAAAATGATCGTTCTATGCTAGAAGTCGTTGGAAATCCTGTTGTAATGGAAAATGGGACTGATGAACTGAAAAAAATCGCCAAATACATTACCAAATCAAATGACGAATCAGGCGTTGCATACGCTATTAGAGAGTGGGTTTTAAACTAATGTACACTTATAAAATCGGAATCTCTGCTCAAGAACACGATGATTTTGTTAAGCAAAGTTCTCAAACCAACTTACTTCAAAGCGCTTCTTGGGCAAAGGTTAAAGATAACTGGGACAATGAACGAATTGGTTTCTACAAAAATAATCAATTAGTAGCCTCGGCCAGCATTCTCATCAAGCCACTGCCGCTCAGTATGACCATGCTTTATATTCCGCGTGGCCCTATTATGGACTATCAAGATCAGGAATTGCTACACTTTGTTCTGACTTCTTTAAAAAAATTTGCCAAAACTAAAAAAGCTCTTTTTATCAAGTTTGATCCTAGTCTTTTCTTAGTTCAAAATCAAAGTGGGGAAGAACGACAGGACAATCCAAAAACTCTTGATTTGATTAACAACTTGCAAAAAGCAGGTGCTATCTGGCTTGGACGCACTGAATTATTGGATGAAACCATTCAGCCACGCTTTCAAGCAAATATTTACAAGGATAATTTCAGTGAAGAACTTTTATCGAAAAGCACACGACAAGCTATTCGCACTGCTCGCAACAAAGGTATTCAAGTCCAATTTGGTGGTTCAGAGCTTTTAGACGATTTCTCTGCTTTGATGAAAAAAACCGAGAATCGAAAGAGTATTCACTTGCGGGGGAAGGACTATTATCAAAAACTCCTTGATACTTACCCAGAGCATTCCTATATCACACTTGCAAGCATTGACCTAAATGAGCGTCTAGAAAGTCTTCAAGCTCAAAAAGCCAAGGCTGAAAAAGAAGCCAGCAAATTCACTGAAAAAACTAAACCTGGTAAAATTGAAAACAATAAGCAAGAACAAAAACGACTGCAAGAAGAAATGGATTTCTTGTCAGAAAAAATTGCTCAAGGTGCCACAACCGTGCCTTTATCTGGAACCTTGGTTCTCGAATATGGTGCCACTTCTGAAAATATCTATGCTGGAATGGATGAAGAATACCGCCGCTACCAGCCAGCTCTCCTCACTTGGTATGAAACAGCAAAGCACGCCTTTGACCGTGGGGCGAACTGGCAAAACATGGGTGGTGTTGAAAATGATTTAGACGGCGGACTTTATCACTTTAAGTCCAAGTTCAATCCAACCATTGAAGAGTTTGTCGGTGAATTTAACCTCCCAACTAATCCTCTCTATCATCTCTCGAACTTTGCTTATACTTTGAGAAAGAAATACCGCAGCAAACACTAAGAAAGGAATCGCATGACACTCAAACAACTTCGTCAGGAAGAATTTGTAAAACACAGCGCTTCTTGCGCTCAACGTTCTTTTATGCAGACGGTAGAAATGGAGAAGCTCTTATCAAAACGTGGCTTTACTTGTCAATATGTAGGATACACAAATGAGCATGACGAAGTGACTGTTTCAGCTGTGCTCTACAGTATGCCCATGACAGGTGGACTTCACATGGAAATAAATTGTGGCCCTGTTTCAACAAATCCTCACGACCTGCAAGCTTTTTACCGTGAACTCAAGACCTACGCTAAAGAAAATGGCGCTTTAGAGCTAATTGTCAAACCTTATGAAACTTATCAAACATTTGACAGCAATGGTCAACCTACTTCGCCCGAAAAAACAGAATTGATAAAAGATTTGACAGACTTAGGTTATGAATTTGATGGTTTACAGACTGGCTATCCCGGTGGGGAACCTGACTGGCACTATGTCAAAGATCTGGCAGGTCTTACCGAAAAAGACCTCATCAAATCCTTCAGCAAAAATGGCAAATCAACCGTCAAAAAGGCGAATACTTTCGGCATTCAATTAAAAAAATTGAAGCGAGATGAATTAAATATTTTCAAAGAAATCACTTCTGCCACTTCCGAACGGCGTGAATATAGTGACAAATCTTTAGATTACTACCAAGATTTCTACGATGCTTTTGGTAATCAAGCAGACTTTATGATTGCAACGCTTAATTTTCAAGATTATTTGCAACATCTGCAAAATGATCAAAAAAAACTAGAACAAAAGATCAAAAAATTAGAAGCGGATTTAGAAAAAAATCCTCAATCAGAGAAGAAGCACAATCAACTGCGTGAATTCTCTAGTCAATTTGAAAGTTTTGAAACACGCAAAGCCGAAGCGCAAGAATTGATAGATAAATATGGAACAGAGGACCAAGTTCTTGCAGGCAGCCTCTTTATCTACACACCACAGGAAGCGACTTACCTCTTTAGTGGCTCCTATCCTGAATTTAACAAATTCTACGCCCCAGCACTTCTTCAAGAATATGTCATGAAAGAAGCTATCAAGCGAAATATTCCTTTTTACAATTTTCTTGGTATTACAGGAATTTTCGACGGGTCTGACGGCGTTCTCCGTTTCAAACAAAACTTCAATGGTTACATCGTTCGCAAAATGGGCACTTTCCGCTATTATCCACAGCCATTAAAATTTAAAATTCTCAGTTTGATTAAAAAATTGCTACGGCGCGCTTAAAACTCTCAAACAGCTTTTTGAGAGTTTTTAAAGTATTCATATGTTCTATAAGGATTTATCAGATATGCTTAAACGATTTATTTCAAAAAAACTACTAGCGATTTACTTTCTGTTTATCGTGCTGACATGGGTTGAGTCAGTTTTAAACCCAACGCTTGTTCGGATGATTATTGATAGTTTAAATTTAAAAATTCTCTGGCAAATCTTGATGTTGGGAATTCTTGGAAATATGTTGATTGTCTTAGGTTTGGCAGGCAAACGCTATTTCTATGCAAAAGTCATTGCAGATTTCAATGCAAATATAAAAGGAAAGATGTTTGCTACTTTTTTGTATGAAAATCAACTGGCAAATGAAGACATTCTTTCTGACTTGGAAAATGATGTAAAGCAAAATAATAGCATTTCCAATTCCTCGTTGAATTCCCCTAGAAATAAAATTATTGTGGACAACATCGTTTGAAAATTTTAAAATTCGCCCCGTTGTAAAATGAAGTGTAATAAAAAGGTCAGCATAAATATCCTGACCTTTTTTAACTTCCACTATTATCCATCTAAAAACTTCCGCCACTGCCCCCGTGACTTCTGTCTGATGAAGATGTATGTGTGCTACTACCCCCAGAATCACTGGAGCTGCTAGGCTCCGGTTTTGCTTTCTTATCTACATTTGAGTAGAGGAAGAATTCTTGAGCATTGGTAATCTGGAGACTATTTTTCTTGATGTAATCAGTGGCTCCGGTTTGATGATAGACAGATTTGAGCTGACCTTTCATTCCCGTTACGATGAGAAAGGCAATACCAAAGCCAATAGCCAATGCTCCAGGAATCCAGTACCAACTTAAAGGCTCCTTAGGGAGATTTTTTACATCATAAGGCTGCCCTTTTCGTGCTTGAGTGAGGAATTCATCACACTGCTCAGCGTAGGTTGTAAAAGCAGCATTGTAGTCACCATCTTTTAAATCAGGCAAGAACTGCTTTGATAGGTAGTCTAAGCCAGCATCGGTAAAAGCAGTGATGCCGTAGCCTGTCGTTGAAATATGCCACTTCCGTTCTGCCATACTGATTAAGAAAAGCACCCCATCATGATTTTTTCCTTGACCGTAGCCATTGTAGTCGAAGTAGTCATCTGCGAAGTCTTGAACACTTTTTCCTTCCAGACTCTTAACGGTCACGACAACAACATCGCATTTTTGGCGCTGACTAATGTCTTGGAGCTTTGCTAGTAAGACTTTTTCTTGATCCGGCTTCAGCAAGTCCGCTTCATCTACCAGTAATGGATTGGCCGATGCATTGAGCAATTTGGTTACTTTATTGAGATAATACCGAACACCGCTATAAATATTTTTCCCACTCTTAAAAGCTTTCCAAAGTATGTCGTCACTCTTTGCTCCTAGCTTTTCTTTAGCGTTTCCGGCATAATATAGGATCCATTCATTTTTTTCTTTATCAACAGCAAGGAGAATACCTTCAGCTGTGCCTGCAGATTCTTGATAAACCTTTTCAGCATAAGACAAAATACCATCTTCACCTACTGATTTTGCTGCTAAAAAGTAAACTTTCAAATGATATTGTTCTTCAATAGCTTTAGCCGCTTTGTTAATCTCTGTTATTTCCTTGCTTGAAAAGGCTGAGACTTCATCACGAATATAGCTGGTTTCTTCTGCACAGACAGTCCCAATCATGAGAAAGGAGAGAAGAAGAGTTGTCAGTAATGTTATGAATTTCTTCAACATAATCTCATCCTCCCTTCTTACAGTAAGTGAATCATCCATACAGCCGCATAACTAACTAAACTTGCAGCCACGCCCAGTCCAATTAGCCAACGTCTATAAGCTTGCTTGTCTAAGGGCAAATCTCCGACGAATTTACCAGTCTGACCATTCATCGCAAAGACAAACTTTTTGCCCCTCCAAGTCGTATTTAAGAGCCAAACTGGATAGAGAACATACTTAGTTGAACCATTTATCAAGCGAATATTCGAAGATTCTGGGGTAACGGCAGAAAACCCCGTAACTGTATCTTCAAAGGCTTCCTCCGTGCTTTGCTTGACACGGCTGTTAGCATGAGTAATGCTCTCCTCGGCTCCGACATCATATTTATCTGCTAGGTATCCTGCTAGGTAAGCTGTCTGAAAATCAACAGCTTCTGAAAAATCAAAGGGTTCAATGGATTCCATTAATTGATCATCCAATTTACTTGAACCGTCTACTGGGATATGTTCAAACGCTAACTGACCGGAACGAATAACTGAAAAATAGCTTGTTTCGGTATAGTCATACTCACTATCACTCCATGTTCTAATCCTGCTTGCTTTATAATGAACATCCGCATCTGCTTCTGTGTCAAAAAGCCAGAACGGAACATAAACCCCCTTTACTTCATCAATATGATTTTGGTCTTTAAAAACTTTTGGCAAGAGACGTTTCCCCATGAGATGCTTGTTCAGATTCGCCTTTGCTGCCTTTTTATCTAATTTGAATGGAATCACATAATCTGGCTTTAAATCACCAGCAAAGCGTCCCATCATAACAACAGGATTATCGCAGAATGGACACGAAGTGGCTGCTGTTGACTCGTCAGCAACAATTTCACCACCACAAGATTTACAGACATAAACTGATAGCTGATCAATCTCGCCCGTATCCCATTCACCACCAGCCTGCATACTCCAGGTCATATTTTCATCAGTCTGGGTTTTTAATTGTTCATCCAATTCCTTCAAACTTGACATATCCAATTCGGAATCACAATAAGGACACTTCATTTTCTGGATTGAACTATTAAATTCAAGAGCACCGCCACAATTTGGACATTTATATTCTTGTAAATCAGCCATGATGACCTCCTTTCTACTGTCATCGAGCTATGAGATAGTTAGAAAAGCTTTTAAACAAGGTCATTTTCATCAAATACATTGCCACATTCAGGGCAGAATTTAGGTGGATTATAAGCATCTTCTGGTTGCCAGCCACAATTGCTACAACGATATTGACGGCGGGTTTCTGGTTTCGGTTGACCACAGTTTGAACAGTATTTACCATTATTGACAGTCCCACAAGTACAAGTCCAGCTGTCACTCACAGGTTTTGGTGAACCGCATTCTGGACAGAACTTGCCGGATGCTTCATGCCCATTTGGACAAGTCCATTTATCTGCAGTAGTTTGAGTTTGAGAGGTTGCACTCGCTGTTTGCGTTTGCTGACTAGCGGCCTGCTCTTGTCCCATAGCAAAAAGATTTTGGGCATTCATACCGCCTGCGCCCGCTGCCATTCCTACTCCCATAAAGCCAGTCATCGCACCACCTGGATTTTCAGCCGCTGCTTTCATAGCATCTGCCTGTGCACCGACTAAGGTAGCCGCTGCCATGGTTGGGTCCTTCATAATAGCCACACGTTGAGCCTGCTTAATCATTTCAGCATCTTCGTCTGGAAGAGTTACTGAACCAAGAGCTACACTGATGACTTTCAAACCACGAAGCTCGCCCCATTTGCTAGAGAGTGCTTCATTCATAGCATTTTCGAGTTCTGTATTATGGCTAACAATTTGATTTGGTCGCAATTCTAAATCAGACAATGTAGCGAATGCTGGTTGAAGAGCACTGATAAATTCTGTTTTCAGTTGTGATTCTAATTCTTCACGTAAATATTCTTTTTCGACATTGCCACAGACATTGGTATAGAAAAGAAGTGGGTCTGCAATCTTATAAGAATAAACACCAGAGCAACGGACAGAAACATCCACATCTAAGCCGATTTTTGAGTCCACTACACGAAACGGAATCGGATTTGGTGTGCCAAACTTATTATCAATCAGCTCTTTGGTATTGAAATAGTAAACACGCTGATCTTTGCCTGTATCACCACCATAAGTGAACCGTTTTCCGATTTGTTTGAAGGTCTCCTTAATGGAATCACCTAAATTACCTGTAAAAATGCTCGGCTCGCTAGAGGTGTCGTAAGTGAATTGACCGGGCTCAGCACAAACTTCGACAATTTTTCCCTGCTCAACAATCATCATACACTGACCGTCTGCAACAGCAATTCCAGAACCATTTGAAATAATGTTGTCACTGCCCTTCGTATTGGATGAACGTCCAGATACTTGCTTTTGTCCTTTGACCACCATGACGGACTTGTCCATGGCATCACAGTAAAAGAATTCTTTCCATTGGTCAGCCAATACGCCGCCTACAGCACCAATTCCTGCTTTAATGAGTCCCATAAGAATCTCCTTTCTCTCTTTAAAAAGCATGTTTCCGCTACCTTAAACTGTACTACTGAACGACATCATCTCCTTTGTCATAAATTTGTAAATTTTTACAAAAAATCATACGCTAACTGGCAATATTTGTCTTTTTATCGCAACATAATTAGCTATATGAAAGCGCTTTATCTCCAAAACTATTTTACCATATTTTTATAAAATTGTAACTATCAAAAATATGAAAGCTATTTTTGGATTTATAAAACGCCAGAACTTAATCGTACAAATAAAAAAAACGAATAATTCCGATGTTCTGACTAACAGAATATCGAAACTGTTCGTTTTTTGTATGATTTTTATGCAACTCTCTTAGATTTCATTTTTTGAAATCCTTGTAGAGACAAGCACAGATCTATCTCGCTTAAAGTAATATGACATTACAATTTTTCTGGCACGGCTTTTAGTAACTCTTGAATAGCTGCTTGGTTGCTTCCGCCAGCCATAGCCATATCTGGTTTACCACCACCACGACCATCTACAATTGGTGCTAATTCTTTAATTAAGTTACCAGCATGAATCTCCCTTGTCTTGCTAGCTACAAGGACATTGACTTTCTCACCAATAGCTGCCACAAGGACAAGAACATCTGAATAGTCTTTTTGTTTCCAAGTATCGGCAAACGTACGAAGAGCTCCAGCATCGGATACAGAAACTTGACTGGCGATAAAACTATGTCCATTAACTTCTTGAACATTCTTGAACACTTCACCCGAAGCCGCTGCAGCTGCCTTTTCTTTCAACTCAGCGTTTTCTTTTTGCAATTGACGTAATTGCTCTTGAAGAGTTTCAACTTTATGAGAGACTTCTTTTAGTTGAGGAACTTTGAGCGTTGTAGCAATGGCTTTTAGCGCATCTTCTTCGTCACGGTAGGCTTCAAAAGCCTCTTTGCTGGTTACCGCAAGAATGCGACGAGTTCCTGAGCCAATTCCCTCTTCTTTAATAATCTTGAAAAGACCAATTTCAGAAGTATTTTTCATGTGAGTACCACCGCACAACTCAATAGAGTAATCTCCAATTGTCACCACACGAACTTCTTTTCCGTATTTTTCTCCAAAGAGAGCCATCGCACCCATTTCTTTAGCCGTATCAATGTCTGTTTCAATCGTTTTGATGTCAGTTGCTTCCCAGATTTTTTCATTAACTTCTTGCTCAATGCGACGTAGCTCTTCTGCTGTAACTGCTTGGAAATGAGTGAAGTCAAATCGAAGAAATTCTACTTCATTGAGAGAGCCTGCTTGCGTTGCATGTTTACCTAAGACATGATGAAGAGCCGCATGAAGTAGGTGTGTTGCAGTGTGATTCTTCATCACACGGTGACGACGATCGTGGTCAATTTCAAGTTTATACTCATGGCCTAACGTGAGTGGTGTTAGCACTTCTACCGTATGGAGCGGTTGTCCATTTGGGGCTTTTTGAACATCTACAACTTGGGCAACGAGTTGACCTTCAGAGTCAAAAATGTGTCCATGGTCTGCCACTTGTCCCCCCATTTCAGCATAAAATGGTGTCTCTGAAAAAACAAGGTAAGCCTTCCCAGTTGAAACTTCTTCAACTTCTTCGTCAGCTGCCACAATTGCAACCAACTTCGCAGATAAGGTTTCTTTTTCGTAGTTAAAATGACTTTCAACCGTGATATTTTGCAGTGTTTCATTTTGCATGCCCATAGAGCCACCTTTAACAACGCTAGCCCGCGCTCGTTCTTGCTGCTCTTTCATAGCAGCTTCAAAACCTTCACGATCTACTGTCATACCTGCTTCTTCAGCGATTTCTTGAGTCAATTCTACTGGGAAACCATAGGTATCATAAAGTTTAAAGACATCAGTTCCTGAAATAACAGACTGTCCTTTTGTTTTTAGTTCCTTTACAATACTTTGTGCAAAGTGTTGACCTGAATGAAGTGTACGAGCAAATGATTCTTCTTCACTTTTGACAATTTTTTCGATGAAATCTTGCTTTTCAAGCACTTCTGGATAATAACTTTCCATAATTTTCCCAACTGTTGGAACGAGTTTGTAAAGGAAAGGCTCATTGATTCCTAATTTTTGACCATGCATAGAAGCTCGGCGGAGCAAGCGGCGTAAAACATAGCCACGTCCTTCATTTCCCGGAAGAGCACCATCCCCAATAGCAAATGACAAAGAACGGATATGGTCTGCAATGACCTTGAAGCTCATATTATCTCCGTCTGGATTATAATTCTTACCGGATAATTTTTCTACTTCGCGGATAATTGGCATAAAGAGGTCTGTTTCAAAATTTGTTTTTGCCCCTTGGATAACCGCCACCAAACGCTCTAAACCTGCACCTGTATCAATATTTTTGTGAGGTAGCTCCTTATATTCACTCCGTGGGATAGATGGATCTGCATTGAATTGAGACAGAACAATATTCCAAATTTCAATGTAACGATCATTTTCAATATCTTCTGCAAGTAAACGAAGTCCTTGATGTTCAGGATCAAAAGCTTCTCCACGGTCAAAGAAAATTTCTGTATCGGGCCCAGAAGGTCCTGCACCAATTTCCCAAAAATTATCCTCAATTGGAATCAAATGGCTTGGATCTACGCCAACTGAAATCCAACGATTATAAGAATCATGATCGTCCGGATAATAAGTCATATAGAGCTTATCTTTCGGAAAATCAAACCATTCAGGGCTGGTTAAGAGTTCAAAGGCCCACTCAATTGCTTCATCACGGAAATAATCACCAATAGAAAAATTTCCTAACATTTCAAACATGGTATGATGACGCGCTGTTTTTCCGACATTTTCAATGTCATTCGTCCGAATCGCTTTCTGCGCATTGGTAATCCGTGGATTTTCTGGAATAATAGTGCCATCAAAATACTTCTTTAACGTTGCAACCCCAGAGTTAATCCACAGCAAGGTTGGGTCATTGACTGGCACTAAACTAACAGACGGTTCTATAGCATGCCCTTTTGAAGCCCAAAAATCTAACCACATTTGGCGTACTTGAGCGCTCGATAATTGTTTCATTTTTTCTTCTCCTTAAAACTTTTCTTTAGATGATTTTCCTATTGCCTATCTCGAACTCTAAGAGCTATTTTCGAGAGCCTCCACATAGTCAATGGCGATACATAATGAAATGATCAAATCAGCATAGGAATCCTCATAAATCGTAACCTGATAAGTGGAAGTCAGATGAAATAACTCTTTTGAAATCTCTGCAATTACTTGTCCCTGATCATCTAGCAAACGAAATTCCAAATCCCAGATATTTCCTTCCACGCGCAAACCTAAGTTGTCAAATTCATATTTATCTCGTAAAAAGGTAAATTTTTTACGAATATAAAAATTCGAACCATTGCACAATTGAACTTCAAATTGGGGCAAAAAAGTAAGTGTTTTTTTACTAATCTGACTCACTAATTCACCTTTATAGTCATAAATGGTGAAGGTTTTTGGAATTTTTAAAAAGCTTCCTTCCACTTGATAATCAACGTTTCCTCGATCATCTTTGATATCAAACTTTTCACTACCAAAGCGAAATTTCTGCTTTACAAGGTAGGTTTTCATGACAATTCCCGCCAAAAAACAAGTTCACTAGACGAAGGGCGAAAAACCGCGGTACCACCTTCATTCAATGAACTTGTCATTCTCATTATGTATGCAATTTTTTCTCTGAGTAGCATGGTTTTAGCTCTCACATGGCTTGCAGCACCGCCAATTCTCTGGGCTAAGAGGTCAAAAATCAATTCTCAATAGATTTATTATACTCGCTTATGAGCTTTTCGTCAACTTATTTTGATGAGGATGACGAGCTAGATGTTGATTTGCTATCTGACTTGACATATTGTGAGAACAGATTTTGGAAAGCTTGATCTTTCACTTTAATGTTAGCTGCTTGCAATTCTTTGGCAACAATTCTTTGAATAAAGGTTCGATTGTTTTGCTTTTGTGTCAAGATAACATTTTTCAGTTGTTTCTTATAGTCTTTCCAGTTTGCTGATTTTTCAGACTTACTATTTAGTTTCACAATGTAATAACTTGAAGAATAGGTTGATGATTTAACGGTGATAACATCAGAAATACCATTTGCTTCAAGAGCAAAAGCAGCCTTTTTAACAGCATCTGGAACATCTGTTGAAGCTGAGTCAAACTTCACTTCGCCACCCTTATCTTTTGTCTTCTTATCTGTAGAATTTTCTTTGGCAATTTGTCCGAAATCAGCACCTTCGGCTTTTGCTTTGGCCAATACTTCTTTTGCTTTGTCTTGGTTATCTACTTTGATAATTTGAGCAGTCACTTCTGGTGTATAAGATTCGTATGCTTTTTTATAATTTGCATCTGTCAATTCTTTTTCAGCTGCTTTTTTGACAGCATATTCGACCAATTTGTTGGTTCTGATTTGTTCACGATAAGTATCTTCCGTCAATCCTGCTCTTGCCAATACTTGTTGAAAAGCAGTTCCGTAAGTGCTCTTACTCTTATTGAACGTTTCAGTGACTTCTTTTTCTGTAACATGCTTACCATAACTCTTTTCAAAAACTTCTTGAATGGTCATATTGAGAAGTACTTGTTGAGCAGCTGCATTATTTTTTACTTTATTATAAAAATCATTGACAGTAATTGTATTTCCCTTCATCGTGATAATGTCTTTACCACCAGCTTGTGAGCATGCTGCTAATGTTACAACTGACAAAAGCGTAATAGCTCCTGCTAGAATTTTTTTCTTCATTATGAAAACTCCTTTATTTAATTCACTTTCTTATTGTACCATAAAATTAATTTAATATCTTAAATTTTTCTAAAAACTTGTTAATAATAAGAAAATCACAAATATCTCATTTTTTTCGAATCATCAACAAACCATCACCAAGCGGTAATAAGGTAGCTGTTAAATCTGGATTATCAAGCGTTGCATCAAATAAGTTTTGCAAGCCACGATAAATGGTTCTCTGACTTCGACGTACTTCTATTATATCCTTAGCAACATCTCCACCCTGGAAAACATCGTCTATGATGATAATTCCTCCCGAATCAAGGTGTTTCAGAACTTCCGGCAGAAAAACAACGTATTTGGACTTGGCAGAATCCATAAAGACAAAGTCATAGAAATCTTTCAAGCTGGGAAGAATAGCCATTGCGTCTCCTTCAAGCAATGTAATTTGCCTGCGCTTATCAAACTTGGCAAAATTTGCTTTAGCAAGAGCAATCATTTCTGGATTGCGATCAATCGTTGTAATTTGCGCATGTGGTGCATGTTCTGCCATTAAAAGTGCTGAAAAACCAATGGCTGTCCCAATTTCCAAAATTTTTTCAGGTTGTAACGTTTCTAACAAAAAACGAAAATATGCAACTGTTTCGTGAGGAATAATGGGAATATTTTCTTCATGAGCAAAATTTTCGAGCTCTTCTAAGGAGCCCGAAACTCGTTTTTGCCGTGTCCGCATAAAATCAACTATTTCTTCCTTGACAACGGGGCGACGCATATTGTGATTGGCATTTTTACTATAGGATTCAACCATTTTATGCCAAGCCCAACTTTTCTACAAGTGCTTCAAATTCATCAAGACGACGTTCAAAGACTGTAAAGGCAGCATTGAGATAGTCTTCTTTTTCCATATCAACACCAGCTTTTTTAATGACATTCAGCGGATAATCAGAATTTCCTGCTCTGAGATAATGGAGATATTTCTCTTTATCTTCTTGTGTTCCATTGACAATTTTATCAGCTAAAGCAGATGCTGCTGAAAAACCAGTCGCATATTGAAATACATAATAGTCATAGTAAAAATGCGGAATCCGTGCCCATTCATATTGAATTTGTGGATTATCTTCTTTCGTCAAGCCATAATATTTTTCGTTCAAATCTGCGTATAAATTATTCAAAAATTCACTAGTTAAGACTTGACCTTCTTGATCAGCCTTATGGATAGCATGCTCAAACTCAGCAAATTGAGTTTGGCGGAAAACAGTTCCGCGGAAGCCATCCAAGAAATGATTCAGAATCGCAAAACGAGTTTGATCGTCATCTACTTCTTCCAATAATTTCTCCGTCAGTATATTTTCATTGGTAGTAGAAGCAATCTCAGCTAAGAAAATAGAATAATCACCATAAACATAAGGCTGTGTTTCACGAGTATAGCTAGAATGCATACTGTGACCCGTTTCATGAACCAAGGTGAAGAGATTATCTAAGGTATCTTGCCAATTCAGCAACATAAAAGCATTAGTATCGTAAGAGCCACCAGAATAAGCCCCTGACCGTTTACCTTGATTCTCACAAACATCAATCCAACGCTCTGAAAAGGCTTTTTTCACTCGGTTAAGATAATCATCTCCAAGAATTGCTAAAACTTCTTCTGCTTTCATCAAAGCTGCTTCATAGGTAAATTTATAATCTATCTCTGATAGCGGTGTATAAACGTCATACATCTTGAGATCTGAAATGCCTAAAATCTTAGCTCGCAACTGAACATAGCGATGTAAGAGCGGTAAATGTTTGTTGACTGCAGACACCAAGCTCTCATAAACACTTTCTGGAATAAAGTTAGCAGACAAGGCTGCTTCGCGTGCCGAAGAAAACTTACGTACTTTTGCATTGTAATTATGCACCTTAACATTTGTTTGGAGTGTCTTAGCATAAGTATGTTGATATTGTTCATAAACGCTATAAAGTGCTTCATAAGCTTCCTTACGGACTGTACGATTTTTTGACTCCACTAAGCTAATGTAATTTCCATGCGTCAATTGTACTTCATTGCCTTCTTCATCATGTACAATTGGAAAGACGATATCGGCATTGTCCAAAATTCCAAAAGTATCACCAGCAGCACTAAAAATTTCACCAGCACCTGCCAACAATTCTTCCTCGCGTTGAGAAAGGATGTGAGGTTTCTTTTGCAATAACTTGTCAAAGAAGTGCTGATAGATTTGCAATTCAGGTTTTTCAGCTAAGAAAGCCTGATACTGTTCATCTGTAATTGCCATAAATTCTGGCTCATAGAAAGCAAACACCTGCCCGAACTCGCTATAAGTAGCCATGCCCTTGGCTTGATACTCTTGATATTTTGCCACACGCGTATCTTGGTCATTTTTCATGTGAGCATAGGAATAAAGCTTTTCAATACGACGCATTAAATCCATTTGGATGTCTGTCGTTTTTAAAAGGCTATCGGCTGAATCCAAAAGATGACCTGCTAAATGACTAGCTTCTTTTAATTCCTTTGAAACTTGCGCTAATTCCATTTCAAACGCTTCATCCGTTGGGAAAATCGTCGTTAAATCCCAAGTGTATTTTTCTTCAATTTCATTTCTTTGTTTTGCCATAAAATTTCCTCCGTCTTTCCTATTCTATCATAAATACTGATAAAATCCTTGTATAAAAAGCTGGAGGATAGAGAATTTGGAAATTTTTATTCTTTTCCTTTTCATAATAAGCTGAAAATTGTTGGTAATAAGGTGTGAGGTCTTGAAAAATCTGACAAAAAGAGCTGGCACGAACAGGCTGAACCTGCGGATAAAAATCACTAGTCGTTTTAGTCAATAAATTATCACCCGCTTGATACAATTCTGCCTGTAATTTCATCCATTTAGGTTGTTGATAATAGAGTTGTTGACGAACATAACGGCAAATATTTTTATCTTCTTTTGCTAGAAAACTGGTCATCTCCTGCTGTTGAAAGGGCGTTCGCAGAACAGTCAAAAGGCTGCCCTGACCAAAAGGAAAAGACTGAACCTTATATTGAGCTCGGCCATGCAAATCTTCGTGAATCAGATACTTGAGCCGAAGCTCCTGCTTTTTATCATCCAATTCCCACAGATAAAAGCCCATATTTTGACTGAAATAAAGAAAATCTTTTTGTAAATTAGTTAAAGAATCTTTCAGCCAAAGTTTCTTTCCTAATAGCCAAAGTACATGATAACCGTGCTGATGATAACTGTCCGTACGCTCTTTTAAGCGCTTTTGACTCAGCGAACTGCATTGAACTTCAAGCGCAATCTGTTTCTCTACTAACAGATCTGCAATTTGTTGCAATTTAGGTAAATACGCTTCCACTTGAACTGCATGATTAGACTTTCTGGCCCAAGTAAACAAAGCAGCTTTCAAATTCAGGTGTTCTGCGCTTTCATTCTCCGTATAAAAATGACATTCTTTCAAAGAAACATGAGCAAAATGCGGTCGCATGACTCTTCCTTTTTTAAAACGGACCGCCTCCAAACAAGCTGGACAAAGAAATCTATTCAGCGGATTTACCGTATCTTCCACAGCATTTAGTAGTTTTCCATTTTCCTGACAAGCTATTAGCATAGATTATTTTCCCCTTTTACTGAAATTATTCGCAAAAAAGAGAAACTTCCGAAAAAGTTTCTCAAATCTTTTATAAGGGGAAACAAATTTATTGAATCGCTTCAGCACCGTTCATTTCTTCTTTGTACAACTTAGTATCATACATCTTAATAAATGGATACCAAATTACAAAGGCAGCCTGAGCACAGATAAGTGCAACCACAAAGGCACCAAGATTACCACCTGAACCAACGTATGCTCCAATACCAATAGGTGTTGGCCATGGTGTTTGGGCAATCGCTTTACCAGCTAGTCCAAGTTGAACAGACCAGTAACCAATCGAAGCAGAGACGATGGGAGCCAAAATAAATGGAACGGTCAATATTGGATTATACACAAGTCGAAGTAAGGATTATTTTCCCGGTGGGAGTCAATAGCAAAGGACATGTAGTAGCTAAAGCCAATATAGTCAACAGTTCCCGTCAACAAGTCTTCTTGATCCTGCTCGCTAAAGTCCACCTTGATTCCCTTTCTTTCCCAGTATTTGAGAATATGCTCAGGATATCGACCAAAGACATGCACGTCTGTAAAGTAATAACGCTTCTGCATAGCTTTCATAGCCATAAGAATATCCTTTGGATTACAAGTAGCCGGATAAATAGGGCACATGGCAATCATACAACCGATTTGGAAGTCAGGATTGATTTCGTGACCAACCTTAACTGCACGCGCAGAAGCTACTAACTCATAGTGAGCAGCCTGATACATGATTGCTTCGCGATCATCGCCTTCTTTATAGACAATCCCGGAGTTGGTGAAGGGAGCAAAATCTTCCTGATAATTAGCTTGGTTGTTGATTTCATTGAAAGTCATCCAGTATTTGACTTTATCCTTATAACGCTCAAAAACAACTTCTGCAAAACGGACAAAGAAGTCAATCACTTTACGGTTTTTCCAGCCACCATACTCAGTTACCAAATGATAAGGCATTTCAAAGTGAGACAAAGTGATAACAGGCTCAATACCATACTTGAGGCATTCGTCAAAAAGGTCATCATAAAATTGCAGACCAGCTTCATTAGGCTCTATTTCATCTCCTTTAGGGAAAATCCGCGTCCAGGCAATAGAAGTCCGGAAACACTTGAAGCCCATCTCTGCAAAAAGAGCAATATCTCCCTTGTAACGATGATAAAAATCAATGGCCTCATGGTTAGGATAGTACTTGCCTTCTAGGACCCCTGGGGTAATTTCCCGAGGCACTCCATGGCGTGCTGCGGTCATAACATCCGCCACACTGATACCTTTTCCACCTTCCTGCCAGCCACCTTCCAGTTGATGTGCCGCAACAGCTCCACCCCAGAGAAATCCATCTTTAAAAGTTGACATATCTAAAGTCCTCCTGATTTTGATATTTTCATTATACATCTAAGAAAGCGCTTTTAAAATCTATATTTTTGCCACAATAATGCGGAAAAATGATAGATTCGTATTCATAGGTAGACTTTAATAAACGGAACTTCCCTTGATTTAATATCACCTTTTACTATTAGACTATCATTTTTAGCTATCTATCGAGCTATTGATTCCATTATCTGTACATGCCTCTTTTCATTCAAACATCAAAAGTAACAAAGTACTTAATAAAGAGGCTGGAAAAAATCCAGTCCCTTTATACTTCTCTTAACCAAACAATTTTTGATTTGACTTGTTTGGTACTTTCAAAAAGAAAGCTAAAACAAGCACTAGAACCATTACACCAGCTAAGAAAAAACTCATCATTTCATAGCCAGATTTATCAATAATATCTCCTGCAATATTTTGAATAAGAATGGTTCCTAAATTGCGCGCTGTCTGCACCAAAGCAATAGCTGTGACCAAATAATTCTCATCTACTATGTTAGCAACAATCTTCAAAGTCACCATAATCAACAACATACCTGTAGCATGCTTTGACATTAAAGTTAAGAGAATTTTGGAAGTAAGCCCCAAATCCAATCCATAAATCACATACTGTAAAAGCAAAATCCCCAAAGGAATATAGAGCAATTTTTTAATTGGAACCTTATCCATAAAAAGATAAGAAAAGAAAATCAATGGCGACTCACAAATTACAGAAATAGCTACTACAGTTGTCGCCATATTAACACTTAAACCGCTATGCTCTAGCATAGAAGGGATATATGTATGCCCTGTATTTCCAACTCCAGAATAGAGTGCCACGATAAGAAGGTAAAACAAATATGTTTTGTTTTTGAAAATTTTCCCAATAGAAGAGTCATTTTTCATTTGTGTGGCTTTTTTTGAACCTTGATTATGTTTTGGGTCAATCCCAAATACTCCAAGAATACTCACACACATCATACCGATAAACACGATAAAAATTGCTTGCGGTGATATGAATTTATAAATCAATCCTGCTAATTGTGAGCCCATTGCATAACCAAAAGTACCCCAGATACGGATTTTCCCATAAGTATAAGGGCTTCTAGCAGCCAACACATCCATAACAGGATTGACTCCATTGACCAACATTAAAACAGCACTATACCAGACTGTCAACAATAAAAGATTATTGGCTTGCATAAAAAAGATTGCAGCGATATTAATCAGAAGAAAACTATAAATGGTCACTTTTTTAATGCCAATCTTATCGTTTAAAATTCCCATGAGTGGCTGAACAATCATAGAAGAAAAGAATGAGGCAGAGACAACAAGTGACACCTGACTAGCTGAATAACCCTTATCAAGCATATATACTGAAATTAAAGTCGAAAAAAGTGCATATGCTAAAAAATAAAAGTTATACATTAAAAAATAGGTAAAATAGCTATTTTGAAATTTCCTAAACATAATTTTTCCTTCCCCCTAAACAGAGTGACAAAACTCGACTGGAATCACCAATCGAGTTTTCTGTCCCATACTATATATTTAACGCTTCCGACGACGAGAAAGCCGGGTATCACTATGATCTCGTCGAATTCTTTTTTGCTTTCGTCTCATGATTTCAAAAACAATAATCAACAAAAAAATCACTATGGGAACTGCAATAAAAATATAATAATCTAAAAACAGTTGCTTCAAACTTTTTCCGTTAGACTTTGCTATAGTACTTTGTACTGTTGATTTAGCTGTATTATTTTTAGTTGCTCTTTCCTTTACGTCTGTGACACTTTCTCCATCCGCAATGAGCGAAGAAAGTTGCTTCAGACCATTATCATTTTTTAACACTCCATTTTCCACAACTGGTTTTGCTGACGCCCCTTTTTTCACAGTTGCATAGAAATCTTTTGACAGGTTATATCTTTTTCCATTGATTGTTTGTTCTCCAGCCTTGAAAATTTTTTTGTACTCATAATCAGCATAAGCTTTCTCAATCAAGGCATTGCCAAATGGATGGCGGTAATATTCTCCATCTTGGTCAGACCAATTCCCAACTCCCATGATAACACTAATCAAGCGTTGTTTTCCACGCTTAATCGTTGCAATGTAGTTAAAAGCTCCTCGTGGACTTGATCCTGTCTTTAAGCCATCAACCCCCTTTATAGCATATCTTGCACCAGGAAGTGAGTAATTATAAGTTTCAAAAGTTTCTTCATACGGCGTTCCCTTTTTCACCGTTACAACTGATTTATTTGTGTAGTTTAAAATATTTGGATAATTTTTGACAAAATTGTAGCTTAAAATAGCTAAATCACGTGCTGTTGTCTGATTGGCAGCATTATTATCATAACGTTGTGGCGTGTATAATCCTTTAAAAGAAACCGCTGCAGCTCCACTGGCATTAAACCATTTTGTATTGGTCATGCCCAACTCTTTTGCTTTGGCATTCATCATGTCCAAAAATGTATCTGGATCATTGTTTGATAGATAATTCGCCAACATAACTGTCGTTGCATTTGATGAAGGAACTGCTGTCATGGTAATCAATTCAGAAACAGTATAATCTACACCGGCTACTATTTTATTGTTGGAAATCTCGTAAATATTTGCAATAGCCTGATCACGTGGTGTCGCTTTGATAACTGTATTTTCACTCAACTTTCCTTGCTGAATCGCTTCAAAAACTAAATACAAAGTCATCAATTTGCTCATGCTAGCTGGGTCACGAACTTCATCGATATTATCTTGCCAAAGAATATTTCCCGTATTAGCATCTACTATCAAGGATGATTTCGGACGATTGATTGGATTGACCTTTTCGTCTGGATACATTTTTTGCGCCATATCAACTAACTCGTCCGCATGAATAGTGATTGTTCCCACACACAACACAAAAAAACAAACAATAGTTAACAACTTTTTCACTAGAATCCTCCTGAGTTCTCACTTATCTTCTAGTATAGCATATTTTCCCTGTAAGATAAGGAATTTTTTTTAAATAATAAAAAACCTACCTAAAAATTAGATAGGAAATAGATTCTTATTTTTTTAAAATGCTTAAGGCTTCTTTATCTGCGATAACAACCACATCTTCATGTTTTTGAAGAGCACTTCCAGGCAATTCTTCTGTAATCGGTCCTTCTACTGTTCCTGCAATCGCTTTAGCTTTTGAAGCACCATAAGCAAATAAAATAATAGATTTTGCATCGAGAATATTCCGAATCCCCATTGAGTAAGCTTGCGTCGGTACATCTTCTATTTTATCAAAGAAACGAGCATTCGCTTCAATAGTTGATTGCTCCAAATCCACTACATGAACAGTACTATCAAAGCTCGTCCCTGGTTCATTAAACCCAATATGACCATTTGTACCAATTCCCAAAATTTGCAGGTCAACGGGATGCTCTACCAAAATTTGGTTGTAGCGTTTCACTTCTGCTTCCGCGTCTTCAGCAACACCATTTGGTAAAAAGCTTTTTTTAAAAGGCTTTTGATTAAATAAATGTTCTTGCATAAAATAACGATAAGACTGAGGATTTTCCCCACTTAATCCTATGTACTCGTCTAGATTCACACTGGTTAAGTCTGACAAATCAAGGTCACTTTCAACAATTTGCTCATAAAAACTCAAAGGACTGCTTCCTGTTGCCAAACCTATCGTTTTTGCTCCTTCAGCTAATTTTTCTTTTAACAATTCAAAGGCTACTCTGCCACCGGCTGCTTGATTTTCTACTTGAATAATTCTCATCGTTGAGCTCCTTTTCTTTACTTAATTATATTATATGGTATAGACCAATTTTTGTCAAGAGAATTTGTTTCTTTTTAAAAAATCCACGCTTGTTTGCACGAAAAATCGTGCTATAATAGAAGAATGTTAGTCTATTTATTCTGTTTATTTTTCATGGGAGTTGCTTTTCTTATTACTGCAATCTTTCTCAACACCAAGCAAATGTGGCGTTATCTCTTACTGATTTTAGGAATTTTACTCATGTGTCTGCCACTGCTTGCTTGTTGTTATTCGTTATGGATTTTAGTTACAGCTTAAGGAGAATATATGAATACTGCTGATTTTGACTTTCATTTGCCAGAAGAATTAATTGCACAAACCCCTTTAGAAAAACGGGATGCCTCACGTCTCTTAGTCGTAAATCACAAAACTGGTCAAATGGAAGATACGCACTTCGATGCAATCATTAATCAATTACATCCTGGAGATGCTTTGGTCATGAACGATACGCGCGTTTTACCAGCACGCCTTCACGGCGAAAAACCTGAAACAGGCGGGCATGTTGAATTGCTACTCTTGAAAAACACTGAAGGTGATAATTGGGAAGTGCTGGCAAAGCCAGCTAAACGCTTAAAAGTTGGAGCGGCTATTTCTTTTGGCGATGGACGCTTGACAGCAACTGTCTTAGAAGAATTAGAACACGGCGGACGAATTGTACGTTTTCACTATCAAGGGATTTTCTTAGAAGTGCTTGAAAGTCTCGGTGAAATGCCTTTACCACCTTACATACACGAAAAACTAAAAGATCGCGAACGCTATCAAACAGTCTATGCCAAGGAAAATGGCTCAGCTGCTGCTCCAACTGCGGGGCTTCATTTTACAAAAGAATTGCTTGCTAAGATTGAAGCAAAAGGCGTGAAATTAGTTTATCTAACGCTTCACGTCGGGCTAGGCACCTTCCGACCTGTCTCTGTAGACAATGTAGATGAACATGAAATGCACTCAGAATTTTACACTTTATCAGACGAGGCCGCTGAAACGCTTCGACAAGTCAAGGCTAGTGGAAAACGTGTCATAGCTGTCGGAACGACTTCTATCCGTACACTAGAGACAATTGGCTCAAAGTTTAATGGAGAAATTAAAGCTGACTCCGGCTGGACCAACATTTTTATCAAACCAGGTTACGATTGGAAAGTCGTAGACGCTTTCTCTACCAATTTCCATCTGCCCAAGTCAACTCTCGTTATGCTCGTTTCAGCCTTTGCAGGGCGAGAATTGGTGCTCTCCGCTTATCAACATGCCATTGATGAAAAATACCGCTTTTTCAGCTTTGGAGATGCTATGTTTATAAAATAATAGGTGAAATATGAATAAAATTGAAAGCCGTCATCGATTAATTCGTTCGCTTGTCCTAGAGAAAAAAATTCATACACAGCAAGAATTACAAGATTTGCTTTCTGCAAACGGTGTTACTGTCACACAATCTACTCTTTCTCGCGACATCAAAGCTTTAAATTTAGTAAAAGTGCACGAAGCGGATGTTTCTTATTATATTATCAACAGCATGGCGCCTTCACGCTGGGAAAAGCGCTTGCGCCTCTACATGGAAGATGCTTTGATTATGCTGCGACCCGTTCAAAATCAAGTTGTTATGAAAACGCTCCCTGGTTTGGCACAATCATTCGGCTCTATCTTAGACGCTTTGGAGTTTTCTGAGATTGTTGCAACCGTCTGTGGTGATGATGTCTGCTTGATTATCTGTGAGGACAATCAAAAAGCGCAAGACTGTTTTAACAAATTAAAACAATTTGCACCTCCATTCTTTTTCAGTAAAGATTGAACAATAAAAAAACTAGCACTTACCTTTATCGACTGCACCCCAAAAGTTAGATTTACTGACTAACTTTTGGGGTGCTTTTTCGATGAAATTAACTTACAAAGAGAACGGACTGATTTACTATTATCATCTAAGATGTCAGTACCACTGTTACACTTACCTTTGTCGGGTATATTTTTTACTACAAAAATATACGGCTCAAAACTAAAAGAGTTTTCATTCAAAAACGACTTCTCCTACTCGAATGTCCGTCCTATCTTTCAGATTATCTTCAGGACATTCTTGAAAGGCAAGAACAAGATCCTGAGCACCTTGAAGCTTTCTTATTTTCAATGCCAATTTGGAGTCAATCAGTAAGCTTATCAAGGACCTCAAATACCTAGCTTCCGGATTTTAAAACTTTTCAAACTTTAAAACACACATTTTCATTGCCTTAAACATCAAAAGAGAGAAGACAACTTTTTGTCCTCTCTCGATGTTAGATGCAGTCAACTCACTACAGTTAATAAAGAGCCTATATGAGTACGTTACCAGACTTACTACTCTGTCTCTTCACTTTTCTTGTTACGTGCTAAACCATATAATACACCTGTACTTACAATGACAGCCATTGCAGCAGCTGTAAAGAATGGGCTATTAGTTTCACCAGTATTTGGTAAAGCTTTTGTACCTGAATTGGTATTAGATTGGTTTTCCGTTTGGTCCTTACCTTTTGGTTCGTTGCTATCCGCTTGGGTCGGAGTCTTC
>NZ_JANS01000007.1:0-39664 GCF_000524255.1 Streptococcus sp. AS20
TTGAGTTTGAATTGAAAGGTCAAGATGATAAAGTTACTCAAAGCAAGAAGAATGCTCAAGACGGTAGTGTCACTTTCGACACCATTGAGTACACGAAAGCTGGTACTTATCATTACACCATCACTGAAAAAGATACAAAACTTCAAGGAATCACTTATGATAAGAAAGTGATTAAGGTGACAGTCACTGTCACAGATGATGGCAATGGTCAGTTGCACGCTAAAGTAAGTTACGACAAGAACATCAAGACATTTGAAAATCGCTATACTCCACCGAAGAAGGGCTTACCTAAGACAGGTACTGTCATTCATATGTTAGCTATTTTCATTGGACTCATTGTTTTGGCTGGTGCAGTTTATCTTATTAAGAAAAAATCTTGATAGAATTAAGCTTGTAGGAAAAATATAAGTCTAAAATTGGAAATCTAGTGAGAATCCTCATGAAACATGGAGAGTCTCATTAGATCTCCTTTTTTTGAGCTCAAAAAGAGAAAAAAGAATATAGATAAATGCTTCAAAAAGATGTATAACTATAATTATCCCAAAATACAGCATTTTAGGAGGTGTCTATATGGATCAAGAAGATCTGTTTTGGATAACGATTAGTTCTTATTACTATTTGTATATCGTTTATTCTCTATTGGTGGATCAAAACTTGTTTCGTGAGATTCAAGATACGGACTTGCATCTGGTGTATAAGTATTCTGCTTGTCCTAAAACAAGTGTTTTCATACGTTGTTGCATGAAAAGTTTGTTTTATGTTGCCTTGCCTGTTTATCTCTTTTTAAACCGAACGCGTTATTATCAAGCTAGAGGTGAGGACGGGAAGCATCTGCACAAGCACGATTTTCTGTATCGCTATAGTGTTTACTTCACTTTTCCGCTGATTATTACTCGTATCATGGTTTATCTAGCGCAAGATGACACGAACGAAGTCGTCAATACGGTATCTAATCTATATTACACATTGATTTATCGGATTCCTTATTTTCAGTTATTATTTGCTTTATTTGTAGTGTATTTATATATTGTTGTGGCACATTATGTAGATAAAAGGTGTTTTCGATTTTACTTTATCAGCAATATAATGACAATTGTGGGCTCTCTCATCTTTATTATTCAATTTCTCGTTGGCTTCTATTTTTATTTTTTAGAGAGTGTTCCAGACGGGTTGAAGATTTTTTCTTTTTATTATGGAACAGTCCTAGCTTTAGAAAAGTTTTTAGCATGGTTAGTTATTTATATAGGTAATCACAACTATGGAGATCATTTGAGACAGTATGGTTTATATCAGAAAAAGAGATTGCTAGATTCACAGGCGATGAAACTTGTTCACTCTTTTGGAATGTGGATGACAAGTTTGTGGTTGTCTTTAAGGACACGGTTTGCTTTGGTTCTGCTAGCGGTGACTTCCATAAACCTATCTCGTATTGTAGGATTTTTATCTAAAGGGAGTTTTCGATGTGCAATGTGGCAGCTACTATCTATTTTTATTTTGTATCCAGCTTTATTTTTCCTTTTACCCATTTTCTTTCTTTATATTTTTCCGACGGATTCAAGCGATTCTCCGATAGGAAGTTACCTACTCATTCGAAAAACGGAAAGTCAAACGATTTATTATTCAACTCCATCTTTAAAAATATTTTCTAAAGGTCAAAAATTGCTCTATCGGCAGCAATTGTTTTTGTTGGTAGACAGCTGGGTGAGTAAGAAGAATGTTCACTATTTGCGGTATCGTTCGGTAGAAACAGGAGTCACGTATTCTTTCATTTGGCAGCCACATACAAATTTGTTACGCTTGAATGGAGAAACATCGCAGGAGTTTATTCGAGATGGAACGAAAGATTATATTAAAAATTTGTCCAAGGATTCAATTACAAGTTTAGAAGGAACAGGATATGAAAAATGGGAACGACCAAAGGAAGAGTCGGAGCCATTTTCATGGCAAAAGCGAACGCGAAAGAAGCTATATAAAGGCTTGAGGTAATACTCGAGCCTTTCTGATGAAAAAGACACTGAAATTTTCACTTGACTCTTATTTTCTTTATGATATACTTAACTAGTAAAGAATTAACTAGTTAATCAGAAAGGGAGTAAAATGAGTCGGTTAGCACATGAAATTGATCGTTTTTTAAATGAAATCATTTTAAAATCTGAGAATCAACATGAGATTTTGATTGGATCTTGCACGAGTGGCATGCCATTGACTAATACTCAAGAGCATATTTTGATGTTGTTGTCTGAGGAATCTTTGACAAATTCAGAGTTGGCGAAACGTTTGAATGTCAGTCAGGCAGCGGTTACAAAAGCCATTAAGTCGTTGATTAAGCAAGAGTTGTTGGAGCCATTTAAAGATGTGAAAGATGCGCGCGTCATTTTTTATCGTTTGACAGAATTGGCGAAGCCTGTTGCAGCTGAACATCAACACCATCATCACCATACGATAGAAATCTACGAAAAAATTGCCAATCAGTATAGTTCTGATGAGCAAGTCATCATTCAAAAATTCTTAGAAACCTTAGTAGGAGAAATCGGAAGATGAGGTATATCACAGTTGAAGATTTGTCTTTTTATTATGACAAAGAGCCTGTGTTGGAGCATATTAACTACTTTTTAGATAGTGGCGAGTTTGTAACCTTGACGGGAGAAAATGGTGCTGCAAAGACGACCTTGATTAAAGCTAGTCTCGGAATTTTACAGCCTCGATTTGGCAAGATCACTATTTCTAAGACAAATACATCTGGTAAAAAGTTGCGGATTGCTTATTTGCCGCAGCAAATTGCTAGCTTTAATGCAGGCTTTCCAAGTACTGTCTACGAATTTGTAAAATCGGGTCGTTATCCACGAAAAGGTTGGTTTCGTCGTTTAAATGCCCATGATGAGGAGCATATTAAAGTCAGTTTAGATGCAGTTGGTATGTGGGAAAATCGCGATAAACGGATTGGCTCGCTGTCAGGTGGGCAAAAGCAGCGGGCAGTGATTGCACGAATGTTTGCTTCAGATCCGGATATTTTTGTCTTGGATGAGCCAACAACAGGGATGGATGCAGGCAGTAAGGATGAATTTTATGATTTGATGCACCATAGTGCGCATCGGCATGGAAAAGCTGTTCTGATGATTACACATGATCCAGAGGAAGTCCGAAAATATGCAGACCGCAATATCCATTTAGTGCGAAATCAAGATTCGCCATGGCGCTGCTTCAATGTTCATGAGAGTGACAAGGAGGTGAGCCATGTTTAATTTACTAACTTATGATTTTATGCAACGGGCTTTTCTGGCTGTGATTGCTATGAGTTTGTTCTCACCTATTTTAGGAACGTTTTTAATTCTACGTCGTCAAAGTTTGATGAGTGATACACTTAGTCATGTGTCGCTTTCAGGAGTTGCATTTGGCTTGGTATTGGGTATTTCACCTACAATTTCAACAGTCATTATCGTGATGATTGCGGCAGTTTTTCTAGAGTATTTGCGCACTATCTACAAAGATTTTATGGAAATCGGAACGGCTATTTTAATGTCAACAGGACTTGCTATTGCTTTGATTGTGATGAGCAGAGGTAAAAGTTCCAGTTCCATGAGCCTAGACCAATATTTGTTTGGCTCTATTGTTACGATTAGTACGGAACAAGTGATTTCACTATTTATTATTGCGACGATCGTACTTATTTTGACTTTTCTCTTCATTCGTCCGATGTATATTTTGACTTTTGATGAGGATACAGCTTTTGTAGACGGTCTACCTGTGCGTACTATGTCTATTCTATTTAATATCGTGACAGGTGTTGCGATTGCTCTCATGATTCCAGCGGCAGGTGCGCTGTTGGTATCGACCATTATGGTGTTGCCGGCAAGTATTGCTTTACGGCTTGGGAAAAATTTCAAATCTGTTATTTTATTAGCTAATTTTATCGGATTTGTAGGTATGATTGCTGGATTGTATATTTCTTACTATGCTGAAACGCCAGCCAGTGCAAGTATTACGATTATTTTTGTCGGTGTATTTTTACTAGTGAATCTATTAAAAAAATTTATCAAATAGGAGTGAAAAATGAAGAAAATTGGTCTATTAGTAGCAAGCTTACTAAGTCTCTTTTTAGTGGCTTGTTCCAATCAAAAAAGCGCAAATGGGAAGCTAAATGTTGTGACAACATTTTATCCAGTTTATGAGTTTACTAAGCAAGTGACAGGTGATACTGCCAATGTTAAGTTGCTAATTGGTGCAGGGACAGAACCACATGAATATGAACCTTCTGCTAAGGCGGTTGCAACGATTCAAGATGCAGATACTTTCGTTTATGAAAATGAAAACATGGAAACTTGGGTGCCAAAATTGCTTAAAACCTTGAAAAAAGGTAAAGTGAATGTGGTGAAGGCGACTGGGAAGATGTTGCTACTTCCTGGTACAGAAGAGGAAGGAGATCATGATCATGGTAAAGAAGGACATCATCATGAATACGATCCTCATGTATGGTTATCACCAAAACGTGCTATTAAAATGGTGGAAAATATTCGTGACAGCTTAAGTAAACGCTATCCCGATAAGAAAGCGACTTTCCAAAAGAACGCAGCAGCTTACATTAAGAAATTAGAAACTCTGGATAAAGAATATGCAACTGGTTTAGCAAATGCAAAACAAAAAAGTTTTGTAACGCAACATGCTGCTTTTCGATATCTTGCATTGGATTATGGTTTGAAACAAGTTCCTATTTCAGGGCTTTCACCAGATAGCGAGCCTTCAGCAGCGCGTTTGGCTGAATTGACAAAATATATTAAGAAAAACAATATTAAGTATATCTATTTTGAAGAAAATGCTTCTCAAGCATTGGCTTCTACATTGGCAAAAGAGACAGGTGTGAAGTTAGATGTCCTTAATCCGCTTGAAAGTTTGACTGAAAAGCAAACAAAAGATGGAGCAGACTACATTTCCATCATGCAATCAAACTTGAAAGCTTTGAAAAAGACGACAGATCAAGCTGGTACTGAAATTTCTGCTGAAAAAGAAAAAAATACAAAGACTGTACAAAATGGCTACTTTGAAGATAGTGCTGTCAAAGACCGTACGTTGTCTGACTATGCAGGTCAATGGCAATCCGTTTATCCATACTTACAAGATGGCACTTTAGACCAAGTATTTGATTACAAGGCAAAATTAACTGGTAAGATGACAGCTGCTGAGTACAAAGCGTATTATGAAAAAGGCTATAAGACAGATGTGTCTCATATCAATATCACAGATAAGACTATGGAATTTGTAGTCAACGGACAAAAGAAGAAATATACTTATAAATATGTTGGCAAGCATACATTGACTTATTCTAAAGGCAATCGTGGTGTGCGTTTCATGTTTGAAACAACGGATAAAGATGCTGGAAAATATAAATATGTGCAATTCAGCGACCATAATATTGCACCAACGAAAGCAGCACACTTCCATATCTTCTATGGTGGTGAAAGCCAAGAAGCACTTTTCAACGAATTAGAAAATTGGCCAACTTACTACCCAACTAAGCTGAGCGGACAAGAAATTGCCCAAGAAATGCTCGCACATTGATGAAGATGTAAGAGCGTAAAAACGTTCAGAAATTAGTCAAACTTAGGATTGTTTTTATGCAAAATAATGAAAATCGAGTTGAGCAATCTTCTCGATTTTTTGCTTGACAATTTCTGATTACAGATGTAAACTATAAAAGAATCAAAAATTACAATTGTAATCATAAGAGAGATGAGAGAATGGAACAACAAAATATCAGTAGGGCAGAATGGCAAGTTATGCGCGTGCTCTGGGCGTATCCTCATAGCCGGAGTACCGAAGTGGTGGAACGTTTAGAAGCTGATTTTGATTGGAAACCAGCTACTGTTAAAACCTTGCTGAATCGCCTGAAAACCAAAGAGTTTATTTCAATGGAAAAGATTGAAGGGAAATTTTACTATGATGCATTGATTTTAGAAGATGAGCACTTGGAAAATAGTTGGCGTACCTTGCTTGACAATATGTGTAACACCAAGTATGGCGATTTAGTGGTTTCTATACTAGAAAGTAATCAATTTAGTCAAACGGATTTGTCTCGAATCCTAGATATTGTAAAAGAAAAGCAGATCCAAGCTCCGAAAAAGGTTGAATGCAATTGTCCGCTGGGTCAATGTACTTGCGGCGTGCATTGTCAAGATGAAATGAATAAATCCAAAATGGCGGAGTAAGAAATGGAAAATGATAAAAAAGAGTATAAATTGTCTGGAATGACTTGTGCAGCCTGCGCGATGACTATTGAAATGGTAGTCAAAGAACTTCCAACAGTAAAAGAAGCTACTGTGAACTTGGCAACGGAAAAATTGACAGTTTTTCCAAAAGAAGGATTTGCAAGTGAGCAAGTCTTAGAGGCTGTGAAAGAAGCTGGCTACCAAGCGGCAGAAAAAGGAGAACAAAAGCAGTCTGATTATGCAAAACAGGTCGCAGAAAAGAAAGAAAATGTACGTCATATGGCACGCCGGATTTGGTTTGCGGTAGGAGCAACTGTGCCACTTCTTTATATTTCAATGGGGAGCATGATTGGTTTGCCGTTTCCTTCCTTTTTGGATCACACGGTGCATCCCATTGCTTTTGTATCGGCGCAGCTTTTCCTTACTTTACCGGCTATTTGGGTAGGCTGGGGCTTTTATGTGCGTGGCTTTCGGAATTTGGCGAAACGGCATCCGAATATGGATAGTTTGATTGCTGTAGGAACGAGTGCAGCCTTTCTTTATAGTTTGTACTCGGTCGTTCAAGTGTTATTTGGGCATCATACTTTTGTACACCAATTGTATTTTGAATCAGTTGGTGTGATTATCACTCTTGTTTTACTGGGGAAATATCTGGAAGACAATGCCAAAGGACGAACCTCACAAGCGATTCAAAGTTTGATGAGCTTAGTACCCAATCAGGCAACTGTGATCCGTTATGGCGAAGTCGTAACAATTGATACGGAAGACATCAAGGTGGGAGACATTGTGCGAATTAAGCCGGGAGAACGCATGCCGGTTGACGGTGTGGTTATATCTGGACAAACCTATGTAGATGAGTCTATGATGACAGGTGAAAGTGTTCCTGTTGAAAAAAATGCCGGAGATGTGATTACGAGTGCCACTATAAATCAAACGGGTTCTATTGATTATAAAGCAACCAAAGTCAGTTCAGACACGACTTTAGCTCAGATTGTTCATTTGGTAGAGGAAGCGCAAGGGTCAAAAGCGCCTATTGCGGCTATGGCAGATAAAATCTCGCTTTACTTTGTGCCACTTGTCTTAGGCTTGGCAGTTTTAGCAGCTCTGTTGTGGTACTTTCTGGCGGGAGAGAGTTTGCAATTCTCACTTTCTATCTTTATTGCGGTGTTGGTCATTGCTTGTCCTTGTGCGCTTGGCTTAGCTACTCCGACGGCTATTATGGTAGGTACGGGAAAAGGAGCTGAAAATGGTGTCTTGATTAAGTCTGGGGAAGCTCTTGAAGCGGCTCATTTGGTAGATGTTATTGTTCTAGATAAAACAGGTACGATTACAGAAGGAAAGCCCAGTTTGACTGATGTACTGACTTTTAGCACTATTTCGCGAGAGGCTTTACTTAGTTTGGTAGCAAGTAGTGAGCAACATTCAGAGCATCCGCTAGCAATTGCCGTTTTGCAAGCAGCTCAAGCAGAAGACTTATCTTTGGCGCCGGTAACAGATTTTCAAGCGATTTCAGGTAAAGGAATTATAGCCCAAGTAGAAGCGCAAGAAGTGTTGATTGGGAATGAAAGTCTGATGAGACAATACCAAATTGAGCTTGGAGAACATATTTCTGATTTGATTTTCTTATCACATCAAGGAAAGACAGCTATGTTTGTCGCTTTGGATAGGCAATTGGTTGGGCTGGTAGCAGTCGCTGACCAAATCAAAAAAAATAGTCGTGAAGCTATTGCAAAATTGCAAAAAATGGGCTTAGAAGTGGTGATGTTGACAGGGGATCGTGAGGAAACAGCTCAAGCCATTGCAAGAGAAGCTGGTGTCGATCAAGTGATTGCAGAAGTATTTCCAGACGGCAAAGCAGATGTCGTAAGAACTTTGCAAACTCAAGGAAAGAAAGTTGCTATGGTGGGTGACGGGATTAATGATGCACCTGCTCTTGTACAGGCCGAAGTTGGGATTGCCATTGGTTCTGGAACCGATGTGGCTATTGATTCAGCCGACATTGTCTTGATGCATAGCGACCTTTTAGACGTGGTGACAGCCATTCGACTTAGTCAAGCCACGATTAAAAATATCAAAGAAAATCTTTTCTGGGCCTTTGCCTACAATACTCTAGGAATACCGGTCGCAATGGGACTCTTGCATGTATTTGGCGGTCCGCTGCTTAATCCTATGTTAGCTGGTCTTGCCATGAGCTTTAGCTCGGTTTCTGTCGTCACCAATGCGCTACGTTTGCGGCGTTTTAAAATAAAATCATAAAAGGAGAATTCATCGTGAAACAAATCATCACTTTAGAAAATATATCTTGTCAAAATTGCGTAAAACACGTCACTGAGCACTTTCTGAAAATGGAAGGTGTATCGGATGTTCAAATTGATTTAGACACAAAGGTTGCTACTGTAACCACGGATCACATTTACAGCGCAGAAGACTACCAAGCAGCACTTGCTAAAACAATTTATAAAGTTGTTGATGTTGCATAATTAAAAACGGACAGGCAAATATACTGACGCCTGTCCGTTTTTAGTTTTCTTTCTGTAATCCCTCTTCAAAACTTTCGGAAAAGGCTTCAATACTTAGTTTTTCAAGTGTAAAAGGATGTGTGAACGTTAAGCGATGAGCATGGAGCATGAGACGCTCTGTATTTTGCGAATTGTACAGTGGATCACCAATGATAGGATATCCGTGGTGAGCTAGATGTACCCGAATTTGATGAGTTCGTCCAGTTTTAAGCTGGCACTTGATGAGGGTATTGTTTCCAATCTCTTTGAGCTTGGTGACCTGTGTTTCAGCGTATTGACCGTTCTTGTGATCCACCAGACGTTTTCTGCGATCATGACGATTGCGCCCGATTTTATCCGTATAGATTTGATGTTTTTTTGGGAAAGTTCCTTGTACCAAAGCCCAATATTCGCGAGAAATTTCTTTGTTTTCTAGCAATCGATTTAAGATTGGCAGGATAAATGGATTTTTAGCAAAAAGGACAGCCCCACTAGTTTCCTTGTCCAAGCGATGAACGACATAGCACGTACTTCCAACATAAGCAGAGACATGATTTAAAAGCGCCAGCTCTGTCGGTTCATTGGCATGTGTTTTCATACCTTCAGGTTTATTGACAATGATGATGTGTTCATCTTGATATAATTCTTCCACAAGATTAGCTTTACCCATTAAAATAGACTTTTCCGGATAATCTTCTTCGTCAAAAATCAATGTAATTTTATCATGTGGGTGGACAATGCTCTGCCAGTTAATCGGTTTTTGATTGACGAAGACATGTTTTTTGATACGCAAAAAATGGCGAATCTTCCGTGGAATCAGAAACTGTTCTTCCAGCAGTTCTTTGACTGTCATCTCTGGCAGACCTTGTGGAATCGTAATTGTAAAATGCATGATTTTATTGTAACAAAATAGTAGATGATTGCAAATAGTCAGCTAACTCTTGAACAATTTCTTAAAGTTTTCTAAACGAAACGCTTGATAAGAGGTCCTTTCTTGTCTGGATATGGAGAAGGTGATAGAATAGGGATATGAAAAAATTGAGTGAATTATTTGAAATAGTAGTGAATCATTTTAAAAAGGACAGTCCTGAGCGCAACCATCAAGAGGTGACAGAGGTAGAAGAAAGCGAATCGCATTTGAGCCGTTCTGGGAAAAGCCGAAAAAAGCCAATTTCTCAGCATCCATTTCGTCGATTTTGGCGTCGCTATCACCTGACGAAGATTGTTTTGATTCTGGGACTTGGTTTTGGTTTGGTGACAGGGGGCTATCTCTTTTATGTTGCCAAATCCACTAATGTGAATGATTTACAGAATGCGTTGAAAGCAACGACATCAATTTATGATAAGGACGGAAAAAAAGCGGGCAGCTTGTCAGGGCAAAAGGGAACTTACGTAGAATTGTCCAAAATTAGTCCGAACTTACAACATGCCGTCATTGCGACAGAAGACCGTTCCTTTTATAAAAATAGTGGTATTAACTACGGTCGTTTTATTCTAGCAATTTTAACGGCTGGGCGTTCTGGTGGTGGTTCTACCATTACACAACAATTAGCTAAAAATGCTTACTTATCTCAGGATCAGACCATTGAGCGGAAGGCAAAAGAGTTTTTCCTAGCTTTAGAATTAACTAAAAAATATAGTAAAAAGCAGATTCTCACTATGTACCTCAATAATTCTTATTTTGGAAATGGTGTGTGGGGTGTAGAAGATGCCTCTAAAAAGTACTTCGGCGTATCTGCCAGTCAGTTGACCCTCGACCAATCTGCTACTTTAGCAGGAATGCTCAAAGGACCGGAATTATATAATCCGCTTGCTTCTATCAAAAACGCAACGAATCGACGCAATACCGTTTTACAAAATATGGTAGCAGCAGGTTATATCAATCAAAATACTGCAAACCAAGCAGCAGCAAATGGTTTAGGTAGTCAATTGGTAGATGCTTATACAGGAAAATCGGCAGATTATCGTTATCCGTCTTACTTTGATGCGGTTATCAATGAAGCAGTACGTGATTATGGCTTGACAGAAGCTGATATTGTCAATAACGGCTATCGCATTTACACAGAGCTAGATCAAAATTACCAAGCTAGCATGCAAGTTATCTATGATCGTAAAGATTTATTTCCACAAGCAGCAGATGGTACACGAGCTCAATCAGGAAGTGTAGCACTTGATCCAAAGACAGGTGGTGTTCGTGCGCTTGTTGGGCAAATCAATAGTACCAGTGCTGGTTTTAGAAGTTTCAACTATGCCACACAATCTTCAAGAAGTCCGGGCTCTACCATTAAGCCCTTGGTTGTGTACAGCCCCGCAGTTGATGCAGGTTGGTCTATCAATAAAGAATTAGATAATAGTACAACAACGTATGGAAATTATACCGTGAATAACTATGCTGGGATTCAATCCAGTCCGACTGTACCAATGTATCAGGCTTTAGCACAATCCTTAAATATTCCCGCAGTTGCGGCTGCCAATGAATTGGGGCTGAAAAAGGTTTTTGAATATGGTAAAAAATTTGGCCTGAATATGGATAAAGTGAGTCAGACCCTTGGGGTAGCTCTTGGTAGTGGCGTAACAACTAATCCACTGCAAATGGCACAAGCTTATTCTACTTTTGCAAATAATGGGGTTATGAATGATGCGCATTTGATTACCAAAATTGAAAATGCTAGTGGGCAAGTCGTTAAAACTCATAAATCCACCTCGACTCGAGTACTCAACCGCTCAACAACAGAAAAAATGACGAGTATGATGCTGGGAACATTTACCAATGGTACTGGTGTGTATGCAGCACCTTATGGCTATACTATGGCTGGAAAGACGGGAACGACAGAAACTAACTTTAATCCAGATTTATCAGGAGACCAATGGGTTATTGGTTACACGCCGGATGTGGTTATCAGTCAGTGGTTAGGTTTTCCAAAGACAGATGAAAATCATTATCTGACAGGCACAAGTGCCAATGAAGCTTCAGCTATTTTCCGAAGTGTGGCAAATAGTATCTTACCGTATACAAGGGGTACGAAGTTCGGTGATGAAAATGCCTATGCAAAAAATGGTATTGCACCGGTTGATACGAGTGGTACAAATAACACTACGAATCAAAGTGACAATCGTTCAGATGTCTTGAAAGATGTGCAGGATAAAGCTAAGAACTTGGTTGACCAAGCTAAAAAAGCAATTGATGATGCTAAAATTCCTGAAAAAGCGAAAAATCTTTGGGATACAGTCAAGAGTTGGTTCCAATAGACTTGTCAAAAACGGGCTTTCCTGATATAATAAATAGAATGGAGGCGTTATGGCACTAAAAAGAGCAAGTCTGGCGTGCACGGTTTGTGGATCGAGAAACTATTCAATTAAATTGAGTAGTACGCCAAAACCAAAACGTCTGGAAGTAAATAAGTATTGTAAACATTGCAGTAAATATACGATTCATAAAGAAACTAGATAGGAGAAAGTTGTGAAATTCATCAGAGATACATTTCAAGTGTTAAAAGATACAACTTGGCCAACTAGAAAGCAAAGCTGGATAGATTTTATCTCAGTCATGGAATACACCGCTTTCTTTGTTGTTATTATTTATCTTTTCGATCTCTTTGTTACAAGAGGTTTAGTACGATTGTTAAATATCTTTTAATTTTTAACCTGCTTGCTATTTGCCAAGTAGGTTTTTATTGTAAAAAATAGCAGTTAAAAGGTTGCATTGGCTATTTTTGTGGTATAATAGGGCTAGAAAGAAACCGAAGCCCACAGGCTTTTTTATTTAGGAAAGGAAGAACTCATGGACAGTTTTGATAAAGGCTGGTTTGTTCTGCAAACCTACTCGGGTTATGAAAATAAAGTAAAAGAAAATCTTTTGCAACGTGCGCAAACCTACAATATGTTGGAAAACATTTTGCGCGTGGAAATCCCAACACAAACGGTACAAGTAGAGAAAAATGGAAAAACGAAAGAAGTTGAAGAAAATCGTTTTCCAGGTTATGTCTTGGTAGAAATGGTGATGACAGATGAAGCGTGGTTTGTCGTACGGAATACACCAAACGTAACCGGTTTTGTCGGTTCACACGGAAATCGCTCTAAACCAACTCCGCTTTTGGAAGAAGAAATCCGCCAAATTTTGATTTCAATGGGACAAACCGTTCAAGAATTCGATATTCATGTGAAAGTTGGCGATACTGTGCGTATCATTGATGGAGCTTTTGCAGATTATACAGGTAAAATCACCGAAATTGACAACAACAAAGTTAAAATGATTATTTCTATGTTTGGCAATGACACGGTTGCAGAAGTAAATCTGAATCAAATTGCAGAGCTATAATTCCTTGAAAAACATAAAAAGGGTTGGGAAAAATTTCCCACTCTTTTTATATGCTATTTTAGCTTACTTACAAGTTTTGATATTCTCGCTAAGAGCTTATGCTCTTGATAATGATAGATTTCTAGTTGTTGAAAACGAATACAGAATTCTTTGAAAATGTTATAATAAGGATTGATAGAACAAAAAAATCATCTTTAAGGAGAAGTTATGAAGACTATTTTTGAAAATCAAGAAGTCAAATTGAACTGTAAAAATGGAAGTACGGTCATTGTTAGAAATGATGGTTTTTCTTATCTAGACGCAAAAAGTGAAAAGAAAAATCTGAATATTTCATTTGATAAAGTTTCTACTATCTTGTCACTTCGTTATTGTAACTCTAATTCAAGTTATAATCTCATTTTTCGAGATAAGAATGGAAAGAATATGGCTGAATTTGATACAGATACCACCATTTACAATAATGGCCATAATATTTTAGAAACGAAAGCAATCCTATTGGCTTTTGCAGCAGGTAAACTTACAAAAGATTTCCCAAATAACCTAAGGGATCTTGATATAACATTGGCTTTTAGCATGAAAGAAAAAGAAATCCGTATTGCCCGTGGTACCATTTATGGCTCAAAGCATAAAATTAGTATTGAAGATATTCGTAGAGTACAATGTGTAACAAATGGTACGATTTCAAATCTTGCACTGTACAAAAGTGATAAAAAGACATTTTGGGATATGCCTGATATGAAGGTTCCTTGTAATGAAATTACTTTACCTTTATTTGAAGCGATTGTTACTAAAAATACAGGGAAGGGAATAGATTTCAGTCGTGGAAACGGTTTTGATCAAAAGACTTCTGAATTTATGATTATTCGTTACATGGATGCTAACTTTTTTGTCAATAGTGATGGAACTCTTGATAAAGAATGGCAAAAACAAGTCTATGATAGAATGAGTGCATACAAATATGACCTTGCAACTTTATTAGAATGGGTACTGTAGATTGAGAGTATAACTTTTACATATAAGTTGCTTTGTAGAGATAGAAAAAGGGAATAAAATGAACTTTAGTCAGCTATTACAGAAAGCAATCCGTACAGAATTACATGAATAAAATAGAAGCGGTCAGCGATGTCCGCTTTTTATGTATAAACAAAATAAAGTGTTACCAAATAGATAGCCTCAAATTTATTCCCAGATTAGTTTCAAAGTAAAACAAAAAGCCTGATTTTACAGGCTTTTTGTTCGGTTGATTCCTGACAGGTCAGGTATTGAAAGGCGGTAGACGGATTTGAACCGACGATCAAGCTTTTGCAGAGCCGTGCCTTACCACTTGGCTATACCGCCACAACTTTTACTATTTTATCGTAAAAAATCGTTTTCGTCAAGAGTGTAGATTTGTTTCTATCGGTAAAATTGTAGCGTTTCATCATCTAAGATTAAACTATAGAATAAACGGATGGAGATTGAGAAGACTATAAAAAAGCAGAATACCTCTTGTAAAATAGAAGAACTTTTGATATGATAGTAGATGTCGTGTAATCGGCAAATACTCATTTCAGATGAATTGTGAAATTGTTGCCTACGGGTGATTTTGCAAGTTGAAATCTGAAAGAGGAAAAAAACAAAAAGGAGATCTTACTCATGGCAGTAATTTCAATGAAACAACTTCTTGAGGCTGGTGTGCACTTTGGTCACCAAACTCGTCGCTGGAACCCTAAGATGGCGAAATACATCTTTACAGAACGTAACGGTATCCACGTAATTGACCTTCAGCAAACTGTAAAATTTGCAGATCAAGCATACGACTTTATGCGCGATGCTGCTGCTAATGATGCGGTTATCTTGTTTGTTGGTACGAAAAAGCAAGCTGCTGATGCTGTAAAAGATGAAGCAGAACGTGCAGGTCAATACTACATCAACCACCGTTGGTTGGGTGGAACTCTCACTAACTGGGAAACGATCCAAAAACGTGTTGCTCGTTTGAAAGAAATCAAACGCATGGAAGAAGACGGAATTTTTGACGTGCTTCCTAAGAAAGAAGTCGCTCTTCTTAATAAACAACGTGCTCGTCTTGAAAAATTCTTGGGTGGTATCGAAGAAATGCCTCGCATCCCAGACGTAATGTACGTTGTTGATCCACATAAAGAACAAATCGCTGTAAAAGAAGCTAAGAAGCTTGGTATTCCAGTGGTTGCGATGGTCGACACGAATACAGATCCAGATGACATTGATGTGATTATTCCAGCAAATGATGATGCTATCCGCGCTGTTAAATTAATCACTGCGAAAATGGCTGATGCGATTATCGAAGGGCGTCAAGGTGAAGATAACGTTGAATCAGTAGAAGCAGAATTAGCTGCAACTGATACACAAGCAGATTCTATTGAAGAAATCGTTGAAGTTGTTGAAGGCTCAAACGAATAATCAAGTAACGAACCTATGGGGCGGGGCCTAGCCCTCCCCTTTTTATTCAATCAAATCGTAATATCTTAATTGGAGGATCAAAATGGCAGAAATTACAGCTAAGCTTGTAAAAGAATTGCGTGAAAAATCTGGTGCTGGTGTCATGGATGCTAAAAAAGCACTTGTAGAAGTAGATGGCGATATCGAAAAAGCAATCGAATTGCTTCGTGAAAAAGGTATGGCAAAAGCTGCTAAAAAAGCAGATCGTGTTGCTGCTGAAGGCTTGACTGGTGTCTATGTGAGTGGCAATATCGCTGCTATCGTTGAAGTGAATTCAGAAACAGATTTTGTAGCAAAAAATGCTCAATTTGTTGGATTAGTAAACGAAACGGCTAAAGTGATTGCAGAAGGCAAACCAGCGAACAATGAAGAAGCACTTGCTTTGATAATGCCTTCAGGAGAAACGCTTGAAGCTGCTTATGTTAGTGCAACTGCTACAATTGGAGAAAAAATTTCATTCCGTCGTTTTGCAGTTGTTGAAAAAGCAGATGATCAAGTATTTGGTGCATACCAACACAATGGTGGACGTATCGGAGTTATTACTGTTCTTTCAGGTAGTGACGAAGATCTTGCAAAACATGTAGCAATGCATGTTGCTGCTATGAAACCTTCCGTTCTTTCATACAAAGAATTGAGCGAAGAATTTATCCATGATGAATTGGCTCAAATGAACCATAAAATTGACCAAGACAATGAAAGCCGTGCAATGGTTGGTAAACCAGCACTTCCACACTACAAATTTGGTTCTAAACTTCAATTGACAGATGAAGTAATTGCACAAGCTGAAGAAGATATTAAAGCAGGTCTTGCGGCTGAAGGTAAGCCAGAAAAAATCTGGGACAAAATCATCCCTGGTAAGATGGATCGCTTTATGTTAGATAACACAAAAGTCGACCAACAATATACACTCTTAGCCCAAATTTATATTATGGATGACAGCAAAACTGTTGAAGCATTCCTTGAAAGTCAAGGGGCTACAATCGCTAGCTTCACACGTTTTGAAGTAGGTGACGGTATTGAAAAAGCTGCCAATGATTTTGAATCAGAAGTAGCTGCTACAATGGCTGCTGCACTTGGACAAAACTAAGAATAAAAAAACAAACATATAAAATAACATGAGATAGGATTCCTGCTTTTCCCTGTTTTGTGGTATTTATAAGAAGTCTCATATGAATCTTTCCAAAGCTTTGTTGCTTTTAATGGTGATTCGTATGAGGCTTTTTCTAAATTTGGAATATGTGATAGATTTCTCATTGTCCAGGGCCTTTCGTTTTAATAAAATATTAAGAGTTCTGGGATTAGGGAACCTATTTTGGGAAACAGAAGTTTACATTATGTCAAGAAAAACACTTACGAATATATGGATTTTCTATTTGATTTGAAGTATGATAGTATCAGTCATAATGTAGACTAAAAGGATAGGTATTCTTTTAATTTTGTTTATAAAAGAAGGAGAGGACGACCATGAGGATAAAAAGGTGGATGAGTTTCTTTTTGTCATTGCTAACGATTTTTGCTGTTCTAGGATTTTGGAACGTTCAGCGGGTGTTTGCAGCAGATGTCACCAGTAAGGTCAAACTAGATAACCTGAAGATTACTATTGCTGCTACAGGAAGTGAGTCAGAAGGATTGCACGGTGAAAGTGAAACTATAGTGGCCTTGAAATATTCGGGAGACTTCTCATTTCCTACTGTACAGGTAAATGAGATTAAAGAAGGAGATTACTTTATAGTAAAAGCTCCTGACAATTTGAATTTGAAAGATCAAACTATAGATTTAATCGATACAAATTCAAATACGAAGATGGGAACCGTACAGGTCAACAGCAAAAAACATCAGCTACTTTTTACTTTCAATGAAAAGGTAAAGGATAAGCAAAACATTCGTGGTAACTTTGTTGCTACTGCACAAGAAATAGTCACAAAAGAGGAGAAAGTAGTTACTTATGTCATACCGGGCGGTAAAACGCAGAAGATAACCTATAAAGTAAATAAATATGAACCAGCTCCTCTTACAGGTGAATTACTCCATAAATCTGGTACGAACCATTCAAGTAATCCTCAAATCATATATCACATGCGGATTAATCGTTCTAAACAAAATATGAATGGTCATACTATTAAAATCAAAGATAGTCTCAGTCTGGGAGCATTTGCGACTTATATTGAGTCTACTTTTTCGCTATCGGAAGCAGAGTTTAAGACGACAGATACCAATGATGCCGGTCTCAAGCACATAATCAAAAAATATAATATAACAACAGATCCTGAAGTATATAAAAAGGATCCAGAAGAGACAGCTTTGTTGACATTTACCAATGGTAAACGTGGTTTTGAATTGCTCATGCCGACCAATATGGGGACAAAGAGCTTTTACCTAAACTACCGTACTACCTCACCAGCAGACACTTCGGAGGTGAAAAACTCAGCTCAATACTTGATTGATAACGAACCTCAATTAGTTTGGGAAAAATGGGGAAGTAAGGTTAATACAAATAAATATGTTCAGTGGACAATGAAGACTGTTAAGGCTGCAGGTGCCACAGTTACTGCAGATATTGCTGGTAAGATTAAAATCACAAAATACGACGAAGCTGATGCGAATGTTAAGCTAGAAGGTGTTGAGTTCGATATTATTGATAAAGCAACGGGTCAAGTAGTTGATACAGTGAAAACAGATAAAGATGGACTTGCTGTTTCAAAAACTCTTAAAGACAGCAAATATATTGTCAAAGAAAAGAAAACCAAAGCAGGTTATATCGTTAATAGTCAAGAGTTTGAAGTGGAGATGAAAGAAGGAAAAGGTGTTCCTCTAAATGTTTCTAACAAACGCGAGACAGTTGATTTTGAAGCTACTAAGACTTGGCTAGGTGGGAAGGCTTCCGATTATAAAGAAGTCAAGCTTGGTTTGTATGTTCATAAAGAAGGACAAACTGTTGCAGATGCAAAACCTGTTACTGGGAACTACACCCCAGAAGTGACCGTGTCGAACGGTGTCTACACTTATAAGTGGCTAAATCGACTACCTAAGTACGATGTCGATGGAAAAACAGAATTAGTCTACTCTGTTCGTGAACTTCAAGAGCAGACAAATCTTCCTTTGAACCAAGGCGAGAAAGTTAAAGCAGGAGACAATAGTTACGTTGTATCTTATAATGAAGATAAGACGAGAGTAACGAATACTTACGAAGTTCCTAAAACAAAAGTAACTGCTAAGAAAGTATGGAATGGTGGTAAAGCGGATGCTCGTCCAAAATTCTACTTCAAGCTCTATCGAACTCTTGAAGGGGGCACTCTTGAAGAAGTGGCTGGAGCAGATTTGAGAGAAGTTCCGAAGAACGATGGAACGGTTGAATGGGAGAATCTTCCTGCCACTGATGAAAACGCTGTGAAATACACTTACAGCGTGAGGGAAACAAATAAAGAGGGCAAGAACATTGGTGGCACAGTACATGGCTATACTCCAACACAAACAAATACTACGACTGTCACAAATACATATAAATTATTACCAACTAAAACTGATATCTTCGTTGATAAAGAATTGACTGGTAATCGTCCGACTCCTCTTCAAGCAGATGAATTTGAATTCATCTTGAAAGATGAGAAAGGAACCGAAGTTCAACGCGCTAAAAATGATGCCAATGGACATGTTGTCTTCAAGGATATTCCTTTCGACAAGGAGGGACAGTACAAATTCACTGTTGTTGAAGCCCATGCTGGTCAAACCATTGATGGGGTGACCCATGATTCTAGAACAGTTCGTGTCACAGTCTCTGTGTATGATTCTGGACAGGGTAAGCTCGTTGCAACCCCTCTTTATGACCAGATTTCTACTTTAACAGTTCCTTTTGCGAATTTCGCAACTCTGGGATCTGCTGTTGGATCATCGCTTCCTGCCGGAGTCATCCCTGTCATTGATAACGGTGGAATTCAGAAATTTGTAAATACTTATAAAGCTGAAAAAGCAAAGGCGCGTCTTGGAGTGAAGAAAACACTTACAGGTCGTGAGTTGAAAGCTGATGAGTTCGAGTTCACTTTGACCGATAAAGATGGCAATGTTAAAGAAACTGTTAAGAATGACAAAGAAGGAAATGTTAAGTTCTCAGAATTAACATTTGATACTGCTGGAATCTACACTTATAAGATTACTGAAAAAGCGGGAAATGTTTCTGGTATAACTTATGATACCAAGACTATCACTGCTACGATTACAGTGACTGATAACGGTAAAGGCACCCTTGAATCAACTGTTGTCTATGACGATGAAAAGCCATTCACCAACAAATACACACCAGCACCAGCAACCAAAGTAAAAATTGCTGGTAAGAAAGTGCTAGAAGGTAAAGCACTGGAAGCAGGCAAATATAACTTTGCCCTGAAAAAGGCAGATGGCAGCGTCGTTCAAACTGTTACTAATGATGTGGACGGAAACTTTGCTTTTGACGAATTGACTTACGATGAAAACCAAGTAGGAACGCATAAGTATACTATCTCAGAAGTTGAAGGAACAGAAACTGGGGTAACTTATGATAAGACTGTTCGAGAAGTAGAAGTCAAGGTTGAAAAAATCAGTGCTACTGAATTAAAAGCAACGGTTTCGAAAGAAGCGAAAGATCTTGTCTTCACTAACAAATACACACCAGCTAAAACGCAAATTCCAGTGAAAAAAATCTGGGATGATGCCGATAACCAAGATGGCAAACGTCCAACTAAGATTACTGTTAAACTCTTGGCAGACGGTCAAGATACAGATAAAACTCTTGAACTATCAGAAGCCAATGGCTGGGCAGGTAACTTCACGGATTTAGATGCAGATAAAGGCGGAGCTCCGATTGATTATAAAGTAGTTGAAGTGAGTTCAGTAGCTGGTTATACAACTGAAATCAGCGGAGATGCTAAAACAGGCTTTACTATTACCAATAAATACACACCAGAAACAATTGATATTAAAGCAACGAAGAACTGGGATGACGCTAATAACCAAGATGGTAAACGTCCGAAATATATTACGGTTAATCTCTTGGCAGATGGTGAAAAAGTAGCTTCCAAAGAAGTGAAAGCGGCAGCTGACGGAACGTGGTCTACAGTATTTACTAAACTTCCTAAATTCAAAGCAGGCAAGGTGATTAAATATAGCCTGACCGAAGAAGTAGTTTCTGAATATACTAGCGAAATCAATGATTTCAATATTACCAACAAATACACACCAAAAATGATTGATTATCAAGTGACGAAAACTTGGAATGATAACAACAACCAAGACGGCAAACGTCCAGATCATATCACGGTTCATTTGATGAAGACAGTTGGCGGTGTGACCACTGAAGTTGAGAAATATGATATCAAAGTCGCTGAAGCAGACCCAGCGAATGGCAATGTTTGGAAACATACCTTTACTAATCTTCCAAAATACGAAGCAGGTCAAGAAATTGTCTATTCTGTCAAGGAAGATGCTGTAGCAGGATATGAAACCTCTATCAAGGGTCAAGAAATCACCAATACGCACACACCAGAAACGATTGTCATTTCTGGTAAGAAAGTTTGGGAAGATAACAACAACCAAGATGGCAAACGAACAGCTACAGTGAAGGTCCAAATTCTGAAAGGCAAAGAAATCGTTGATGAAATTGAAACTTCAGAAGAAAAAGGTTGGGCCTTTGAGTCAAAACCATTACCGAAGTATGAGAATGGTCAAGAAATCAAATATGAAGTGAAAGAAATCACTAAGATTGAGGGTTATACCACTATCAATCCAAAAGAACCTTCTGCAGATGGTAAGTACACTATTACCAACAAGTACACACCAAAAACAATCAAAGTGACTGGTCAAAAGACTTGGAATGATAACAACAACCAAGATGGCAAACGTCCAACTGAAATCAAAGTTCGTTTATTGGCAGACGGTAAAGATACAGGCAAAGTGGCAACAGCAAGCGAAACAACTGATTGGAAATACAGTTTTGAAGGTTTAGATCGTTACAAAGCTGGAAAAGAAATTGTTTACTCTGTTGAGGAAGTAGATGTACCAAAAGGTTATCAATCTAAAGCGAATGGAATGAACTTGGTCAATAGCCACACTCCAGAGGTGACTTCAGTTAGCGGTCAGAAGACTTGGGAAGACGAAAATGATAAAGATGGTCTTCGTCCAAAAGAGATTCAAGTGAAATTGCTTGCAAATGGTAAAGATACAGGCAAAGTAGCAACAGTAAGTGAAGCAACTGGTTGGAAGTATAGCTTTGAAAAACTTGCTAAATATGAAGCAGGTAAGGCAATCACTTATACGGTAGAAGAAGTTGCTGTACCGAAAGGTTACACAGCGAAGGTAGATGGTATGAATATCACGAATAGTCATACACCAGAGAAACCACAAACACCGCCAAGTACACCAGAGAAGCCGAAAAAGAACATTCTCCCATCAACAGGTAGTCAAAGCTCGTTCTTGACATTACTTGTAGGTCTATTCACACTAAGCGGAGCTGCTTACTTGTTAAAGAAGAAGGCATAATTCTGTCATCAGATAGATCGAGTAAAGTCCACTAGATAAATCTAGTGGGCTTTTAAGGGTTCTTTGTCAATTGCAACAGGTGACGGTATTGAAAAAGCTGCCAATGATTTTGAATCAGAAGTAGCTGCTACAATGGCTGCTGCACTTGGACAAAACTAAACCAGTTAATCCACTATCTAGAGTTTAAAATAAGTAAAAAGGTTAGAGAACTAAGTCTGTTCTCTAACCTTTTCTAGTCCCATTTGCTATTATTTTACAATTCTTTTAGTGAATCCCTTGTGAGAAATAACTAAGTCTACAAAGATTAAAACAACTAAGGAGATAAGTAGATAAGTAATTTCAGAGTAGGTGAAAGCAATTCGATAAGTTTGTGTAAAAAGAATAGCAAAAACACTGGTAACAACGATGGCTAAATCAATTGTCCATTTTGTTTTTGGTTTTATTGAAGACGGTTCAAATAAAAACGGGGCAAATAAACAGGCGACTAATGTGGCGACTTGAACATCTACATAGTCAGCAGAAATAATTGTAAAAAAGAATAAAGTTGAAAACAACCAAACCAGTATATGACGTGTATATTTGAACCAATCCATTTTCATTCATTTGGCCTCCTTTTATTGATATCGTCAAATTTTCATCTATATTATAACGCTTTAAAATTAAAAGGCAAGCGTTTACACTTGAATTGTTGCTGATAGATAAGCTTTTTCACTTGCTTGAATAATCAGACTTTTCAGTTTTTCATTTAACTCTTTTTCTTTTAAAAAGAGAAGAATTTCGGTATAATATTAGTCAAAGATAGTCAATGTCAGTTGTGGGTAGTTGTTTATAGAGTGAGACCAAAAAGAAAGGAGTTGTCATGAGTAATAAAAATACATCAGATAATATTGAAGAATATATTAAAACTCTTTTGGCACAGGCAGGGATTGCGGAGCTGAAGCGAAGCGAAATTGCGGACGTTTTTCAGGTTGTTCCTAGCCAGATAAATTATGTAATAAAGACACGCTTTACGGAGAGTCGTGGCTATGTTGTTGAAAGTAAGCGTGGTGGAGGAGGCTATATTCGGATTGGTCGAATTGAATTTTCCAATCACCATGAGTTGCTTTGTGATTTGTTGCATAGCGTTGGTGAGCAGATTAGCCATCAGATCTTTACAGATATTATTCAGCTGTTATTTGATGAACAGATCATGACAGAACGAGAAGGGAATCTTCTTTTAGCGACGACAACAGACAGGGTATTGGGGACAAATGCTGCACAGATTCGTGCGCGGATGTTAAAGAAAATTTTACAGCAAGTTGATAGAAAAGGGAAAAACTAATATATGAAACATTCAAAAGCTTTGACAGAAAGTATTGAATCAGCACAGTTATTAGCAAGTCATTTTGAAACGGATTATTTAGAGTCTTGGCAGCTGTTGATTGCTATGGCAAATAATCCTTATAGTGTTGCTGGTTCAGTTTTAAATGATTATCCACTTGAAATTGATGATTTTGAAAAGGCGGCTTTTCATATCACGGGGAAAGTCTATCAACAAGAGGGAGCTTTTACTATTTGGCCGTTTTCTTATCGCATGAAAGTGCTATTTATGACTGCTGAACAAATTGCAGAGGCGGTTCATGCCAAGAACCTTGGGACAGAGCATGTGTTGCTAGCTATGTTATTTGACCGAGGAAGTTTGGCAGCGCGTATTCTTGAATTTATTGGTTTTAGTTACGAAGATAAAGAAGGTGCTCTACGCATGACAGATCTTCGGAAAAATTTAGAGCATAAGGCAAGCTGGAATAAAGAGGATTTAAAGGCGATTCGTCACCTAAATAAAAATGCTGCAGCAACAAGACAAACGATGGCTAATATGATGGGAATGCCTCCTGCAACCAGTGGCGGACTAGAAGATTATACTCGTGATTTAACCGAAATGGCTCATACGGGTCTTTTAGAACCGGTCATTGGGCGGGATAAAGAGATTTCTCGCATGCTTCAGATTTTAAGTCGCAAGACGAAAAATAATCCAGTTTTGGTAGGAGATGCAGGAGTTGGGAAGACAGCATTAGCCCTTGGTTTGGCGCAACGTGTGGCAGCTGGTCAAGTTCCAAATGAGCTTGCAAAGATGAGAGTTTTAGAGCTAGATTTAATGAATGTGGTGGCTGGAACTCGTTTTCGTGGTGATTTTGAAGAACGGATGAACAATATTATCAATGATATTGAAGCAGATGGACATGTCATTCTTTTCATTGATGAGCTTCATACTATTATGGGGTCGGGTAGCGGGATTGACTCGACATTAGATGCAGCGAACATTCTCAAGCCAGCTTTGTCCAGAGGGACACTTAGAACGGTCGGCGCAACGACACAAGAAGAGTACCAGAAATATATTGAAAAGGACGCAGCTCTTTCACGGCGCTTTGCTAAGGTTGCTATTGAAGAGCCAACAGTAGCTGATAGTATTGCGATTTTACAAGGGCTAAAGAAAACTTATGAAGATCACCACAAGGTCGTGATTACGGATTCGGCCATTGAGACGGCTGTTAAGTATGCTCATCGTTATCTAACAGGCAAACATCTACCGGATTCGGCCATTGATTTGCTAGATGAAGCCGCTGCAACAGTACAAAATAAAGGTCCGCAAAATCACGTAAAAGTCGAATTGAGTGCAGCAGACGAGGCTTTAATGGCAGGCAATTGGAACAAAGTTAGTACGTTGTTGGAGAAAGAGAGTCAGCCGATTGTCTATAAATTAAGAGTGAAAGACGAGGATGTTTTGGCAACGCTCAGCAGTTTATCAGGTATTCCCGTGCAAAAGTTGACACAAACAGATGCGAAGAAATACCTCAATTTAGAAAAGGAGTTACACAAACGAGTTATCGGGCAAAATGAAGCAATTTCTGCTATTAGTCGAGCGATTCGGCGCAATCAATCCGGTATCCGCACTAGCAAGCGCCCAATTGGCTCCTTTATGTTCTTGGGACCAACCGGAGTCGGAAAAACTGAGCTAGCTAAGGCTTTGGCAGAAGTTCTCTTTGATGACGAAACAGCACTGATTCGTTTTGATATGAGTGAATACATGGAGAAATTTGCTGCTAGTCGCCTTAATGGAGCGCCTCCAGGTTATGTTGGTTATGAAGAAGGGGGCGAATTAACTGAAAAAGTTCGCAATCGTCCGTACTCTGTACTCCTCTTTGATGAGGTAGAAAAAGCTCATCCTGATATTTTCAATGTGCTGCTCCAAGTCCTAGATGACGGGGTTCTGACGGATAGCAAGGGGCGTAAGGTGGATTTTTCCAATACCATTATCATTATGACCAGCAATCTTGGTGCGACAAGTTTACGGGACGACAAGACGGTTGGGTTCGGAGCAAGAGATGTTCGTTTTGATCATGAAAATATGGAAAAACGAATGATGGAAGAGCTAAAGAAAGCTTATCGTCCAGAATTTATTAACCGAATTGATGAAAAGGTTGTTTTTCACAGTTTGACTAGCGAAGACATGCAGGAAGTGGTGAAAATTATGGTGCAACCGCTCATTTCTAGTCTTGCAGAAAAAGGAATTAAACTCAAATTCCAGCCGAGTGCTTTGAAGCTTCTAGCTCAAGAGGGCTATGATCCTGAAATGGGAGCTCGTCCATTGCGTCGAATTCTACAAACTCGGGTGGAAGACCATTTATCAGAATTACTTTTAGCAGGTGAGCTAAAAACGGGACAAAGCTTGAAAGTCGGTGTCAAGGCTGGAAAATTGAAGTTTGAAGTGCTCTGAGTTTTTATTCGAAGCATTCATCAGGGAATAGATAAGGTATTTTAATATGGACATTCGTGAAATGGTAGAAGAAGATTACGACCAAGTTTACCAATTATGGCTGTCATGTGCAGGTATGGGCTTAAATCATTTGGATGATTCTAAGGAGGGGATTGCACAGTTTCTAAAAAGGAACCCTCAAACTTGTCTGGTAGCAGTAGAAAATCAAATAATTATTGGAGCGATTTTAGTTGGCTTTGATGGTCGAAGGGCGTATATCTATCATACAGCTGTTCATCCGAATTACCGTAGGAGAGGGATTGCTCGACAGTTGGTTGAAACAGTTTTAACTGTCTTAGATGAGTTGAAAATTCATAAGGTTGCCTTGGTTGTCTTTAAAAGGAATGCAGAAGGAAACAAGTTTTGGGAGAAATTAGGATTCTCTGTTCGAGAAGATCTCATTTACCGCAATCAAGCAAGGACTGAAATGGTTCGGCTGGATACCTAGTAGAAATGACTAATAAAAAAACATCAACCATTTAGGAATAATTTCCCAGATGATTGGTGTTTTTTTAATGTTTAAACTTGTAGCAATTCTTCAATTTCTGCAAGACTGTTGGCTTGGGAAATAGCGCTGCGGAGTTTGGCAGCACCAGCTGTTCCGCGGAGGTAATGAGGTGCTAAGCCACGAAATTCTCTAATGGCGATATGCTCGCCCTTGAGGTCAATTAGACGTTTCAAATGATCGTAAGCGACTTGCATTTTATCCTCAAAGCTGAGATCAGGCAGGATTTCTCCTGTTTCAAAATAGTGGTTAATCTGATGAAAAAGATACGGATTGCCCATAGCAGCGCGCCCAATCATGACAGCATCTGCCCCCACTTCTTCTATACGCTGTTGAGCATCTTGGACAGTACGAATATCGCCACTGGCAATAAAAGGAATCTTGGTTAAGGCTTGCGCAACATTGTGGAGGGTTTCAAGATCAGCGTGCCCAGTATACATCTGCTCGCGTGTACGTCCATGCATAGCCAGCGCTGCCGCACCAGCAGCTTCAGCTGCAAGAGCATTTTCCACAGCTAGTGAGGCATCTGCCCAACCAGTACGCATTTTCACGGTTAACGGAATATCTAGAACAGAACGAACTTTATTGATAATAGAATAGATTTTTTCTGGGTCTTTGAGCCATTTTGCTCCGGCTTCGTTTTTGACAATTTTATTGACAGGACAGCCCATATTGATATCCACAATATCTGTTTGGGTATTTTCTTGGATAAACTCGGCTGCACGTGCCAAACTATCTTCGTCACTCCCAAACAACTGAATGGAAACGGGATGTTCTCCTTCATCAATATGCAGCATGTGAAGTGTCTTTTCGTTGTTGTACTGAATGCCCTTGTCTGAGACCATTTCCATGACGACAAGACCTGCACCCAGCTCTTTTGCAATCGTCCGAAAAGCTGAATTGGTGACGCCTGCCATGGGAGCAAGAACAGTCCGGTTGGGAATTTTTACATCACCAATCAAAAAAGCGGTATTAAGATTTGTCACGAATGAGTTCCTCCAAGTCTTTTTCGTCAAAATGATATGTACTTTGGCAGAATTGGCAAGTGATTTCAGCGCCGTGGTCTTCATCTCGCATTTCTTCAAGATCTGACTTAGGTAGGCTTGAGAGGGCATTTAAAAACCGTTCTTTGCTGCAATCACATTGGAAGCGGAGCTCTTCTTCTGACAAGCGTTTGTAGGGATCGTTGCCATAGATAGCTGAAAGCAAGGCTTCAATATGGTTTTCAGATTCCAAAAGTGTTGAAATAGCAGGCATTTCTTGGATTCGTTTTTCAAAGCGGGTGATTTCTTCTTCTTTGGCACCAGGGAGAACTTGCAAGAGAAATCCGCCAGCAACCTTGACCTTGTCGTCGGTATCTAGTAGTACATTCAAGCCAATGGCTGAAGGAGTCTGTTGACTTTCTGTTAGATAGAATGCAAGGTCTTCTCCAATCTCACCAGAAACGAGTGGAGTCATAGAATGATAAGGATTTCCAGTTCCATAATCCGTAATAACGAGAAATTCGCCATTTCCAACGAATGGTCCAACTAACACTTCACCTGTTGCAGTTTTTTTAATGTCCACACCGGAATTTTGCACATAGCCTTTGACAGTACCTTTTGTATCTGCGACGGTGATAATCGCACCGAGAGAGCTTGTCCCTAGTACTTTAACGGTGATTTTTGTATCTCCTTTTTCGTTTGCAGCAAGGATTTGACTGGCAATGAGTGTGCGACCTAGTGCTACAGTTGAGCTGGCCTGAGTATGATGTTTTTCTTGAGCTGTCCGAACGGTTTCAGTGCTGTCTAGTACATAAGCTCGGAAAGCTCCGTTTTCTGAAATTGTTTTAATAATCTTGTCCATACCCTTTATTGTAACATAAAAAAAGAAAAGGGAGCGGGACAAAAATCGGTATTTCGTAAGAAATTGATTTTGTTGTCCTGCCCCACATAATTGACGAGGTTGTCATTATTTACATGGCAAAGAGTTAGTGCTATATACTGTTACTTTGTTTGGATGAAACAGCATACCACAAGAGTTTATTTTTGTCTTACTTCCATGTTTCAGCTCGTTATGTTTCACTTGTAGTCGGTTTATCCACTTCTTTTTGGATTTCTTTTCCCTGATTTAGCAAAGCTTGGATAATTTTTTGGTCGCGTAATTTAACAGAGTCATTAATGGTTTCAGCGGATTTGATTACAGTTGCTTCAAGGAGAGCGCGTTTTTCCCGCCCTTTATCAATGGCAGAGATGATTCCTTGGTTTTGAGCGACTAAGCTTTCAGCTAATTTGGTGACGGATTCGACAGCGATTGTTGGATTTTGGGAAATCCTCTCCATTTGTGGAATGACTTCTTTGCTGGTTTCAGCTAGCATTTGCAGCGCTGCATTGTTGGCATTAGAAATAGCGTCTGCTACTTGACCAGATTTCATTGATTGCTGCAGGATTCCTAGTTGAGCGATAGAGAGCTTCATAGTCGGAATGGTATTGCGACGGAGCATGCCAAGTTTTTGGCGCATATCAGAAGATACTTTTACGAGATTACGCATTTGCGGGGTAGTGGCCCAAGCGACATATAGACGGCTGATGTATTCTGTATGTTGTTGTTCCAATGTATTCACAACCTCAGTTAAGCGAGCCAATTCTTGTGATTTGGTTTGGTAATCAAGAGTGGCAGTATCTAATTGTGCCACCTCATTTTGAAGAGTCGAGGCACGCGCACCAGCTTCTTTTTGAGTGGCTTCGATAAAGGAAATGACACCGACTAGATTTTCAATGGATTTGGTGTTGTCTTCAATTAACATTTCAGCAGAAACGATATTGCGTGCGAGCAGATCTTCTTGCTTGACGACAGTGGCAGCCATACTATCCATTTTTTGCTCAATATTTTGTGAATCAAAATAGAACTCTTGCAAGGTGTTCTTACTTTGTTTAAAGAGTTTTTCTAAAAAATTTGGCTTTTTATCTAGTTCTGCAATTTGAGTATCCTTATATTTAGCAACAAAACCATTTAACTCTTTGTTGGTGTTTTTTAATAATTCATCTACTTGTGGGATTTGAAGTTTCTTTTGTTCGGCTAAAATGCGATTAACAGTATTATTAACTTCTTCGACTGCAGCCTGCCCAAAATCTAAAAGAGTATTTTGATCGGAAATAAAGTTATCTACCAGCTGAGGGGCTTTTGCTATGATCGCATCTTGTTGTTCAGGAGTTAATTTCTCCAAAAAGTTCATCTGTCCGTTTGCTTGTGTTTCGGTTGATTCGATGATTTCAGTAGTTCTGTCTGTTTTGGAAATGGCATTATTAGCGATTTTGTCGATGTCAAAGTTAAATTCTTGGCTCATAAGGTCTCCTTTTGATGTTATAGTTCTGTGTTCGTCTCTTTTTTAGTTAAAATCCGCAAGCTGATGTCAAAATCTCGTAAATCAACCTCGTTGAGCTGACGGAGTGTTTCATCCAAGTCTAAATCAAACTGCTCAATAGCTGCTTTGGCGCTAGAAAGTCGTTCTTCTGCATTATAAAAATCTTTCGGTGAGGTCTTGATTTTTAGGTAGCCTTCCAAAATATCCTCATAATGCTCCATTTGAGACTGATGGATCGCAGTTAATTCTTCCTTGTTGTTGCTTTCTGACTGAGAAATTTTCTTGAGAATCGCTTCGTGGTCGATTTGAATATTGTGAATAGTTTCAAGTAATTCAGGTGCTAATTCCTCCAAGTTTGATTTTAAACTTTCGGAAGTTTGAGCGCGAAGATTGTGTAGTTGCTCATGGATATCGGTTGTTACATTTTGCACTTTCCGTTGAATTCGCTGGTAAATTTCAGGCGAGATATATTTTTTTAAGGTGTCAGCTCGGCCTTGAATATAACTCAATTGAGGCAAGAGCTGATCAGCTAATTGTTGGTAATTTGCATAAGATTTTTCTTTCAGATAATTGTCCAGCTGTTTGATTCGACTATCTGCAGCTTTGATTTCCTGTTTCAAATCTTCAATTTGCTGACTAGCGCTGGGCTCTGTGATTTTTTTTTGCTTATGAGTTGCATAGTAGTAAATTCCGTAGCCTATCCCGACAGCAAAGAGGATCGGGATGAGGTACTGCATAATAATACCAACTGCGATAAAAATAAGCAGTATACCAATCCATCTTCTAGAACGTATATTTCTATAATCTCTTCTGGACATAAATTATCTAATCCCGTTTCTTCTGAAATTTCTAAGTCTATTTTAGCATAAAAAAGTATCAAAGACGGAACTGAACGATATTTTTAATAAAAAGTTTGGTTGAAAATAATCATGGACTGCTAAGATTTTTCAAAAATTTCTTGACTTAGAGTGCACTCCAAGGTATATAATAAAAGTGTAAATGTTTTATCTTTTTGATGAATGTGGAGCATCATCTTTTTAATAGAGAAAGGAACAATAAGATGAAAGCAGCAATTTTTGTGAAGCTGGGGAGAATGGAAGTATAGGAAGTTGCTCGTCCAGGTGCTGTTGTCGGACGAGTCGGTGTACCTCATACAGGAGACATCAATATCGGTGACTACTGGATGGTCAATTTGGCAATGGCTGGTGGACCGGCTTCTTGTACCACTTATGACAAAGAAATCTTGCTAAAAGCAGTTCTAGACGGTCAAATCAATCCTGGTAAAGTTTTCACTCAATCTTACAAATTGGAAGACATTGACCAAGCCTACAAAGACATGGCTGATAGAAAAACGATTAAAGCGATGATTGTGATGAATTAAGAGTTCCGAAAGAGGTTGGTAGAATCCGACCTCTTTTATGATTGTGAATTTTAGTTCAATAGTTCTCAAATACCTTCATTTTTGATAAAATAAAAGAAAAGCAGTTAAAAAGGGAGAAAATCATGTCTTTAACCAGTCAGATTATTACAGCTGAATTTCCAGATTTAGAAAAAGTAGAGCGATTGAATATAGAAGCCTTTCCTGAGGAAGAGCGTGCACCGCTATCAGAGTTGCTGCGCTATGGAGATGGGGAATATTCCCATTTCTTTGCCTTTTATGATGGCGACGAATTTGTCGGTTTTGCCTTTTCAGTTTACAATGAAAGAGCCTTTTATATCAGCTTTTTTGCGATTATGCCTCATTTGCGCAGTCACGGTTATGGCGGCAAAATTATTGATAAGTTGGTGGATTTTTATCAAGGGACCATGGTTTTAGAGGTAGAACGCCTTGACGAGCCTTGTGATAATCTGGAACAGCGAAAAGCTCGTATGGATTTCTATCGGCGAAACGGCTTTCGCTCTTCACATGCCTACTTAGAATACGACGGTTTAAGTTTTGAAATTCTTTATAAAGGACCGTTTTTTGATGAAGAAGCCTATCGGGACATTTTCAAAAAGATTCAAGAAGATGGTTATTTTGAATTTGAAATCAAACATGGTCATGGAAGAGACTGGGAGTAAGCTGCGAAGCATTATCAAACCTTTCTATTTTTATCCGAAAGTTATATATAAAAAACGAGCTGTTTGTTTTGCTCGTTTTTTGTGGTATAAAGATTAATAGATTTCTGGGAAAAGTTTCGCTAAAATGTTAGGAGTAATGCTTTGACCGGGTCCTTCTGCACAATAGGTGTGCATATACATGGATGGGTTAAAATTAAGCTCAATGCAAGTACAGTTGGGCTCTTTTTTGCTAGCTGGCAATGTGCTATCCGGGATAATTAAATCCACGCCGCAGACCCAAGCTCCTATAGCAGTTGCCATTTCTGCTGCTAGTTTCTTGTAGGAAGGATGCATAGCTTCAGTCATATCTATTGAATCTCCGCCAGTAGAAATATTAGAATTGCGACGGAGAAAGACTTGACCTCCTTTTGGTAAGATATCGTCTGCTTTATAACCTTGCTGTTCTAGCATGAGTAGCTCGATCTCTCCTAGTTTGATTCTTTCCAAAGGAGAGCGGTGATCTCGACCGCGCAGGGGATTGGTATTTTTCGTAGCGACCAACTCTCGAATAGTGTGCTGACCGTCTCCTTTAACGTTTGCCGGCAAACGTAGGAGCACCGCCTCACATTTGCCATCTAGGACGAAAAAGCGGTACTCGGTTCCTGCGATAAATTCCTCAACAAGAACAGAGCTGTCTTCTGAGAAGGCAATTTCCAATGCTTTTTGGTAACTGTTTCTGCTGGCTGGTTCCTGAAAAATAGAAATTCCTAACCCGAAGTTGGTGGATTTGGGTTTGACAACAATCTGCTTATCTTTGATAAAGGGATAGTAAGCTATTCCTTTTTCCAGAGTGGAAAATTCAGCTCCAGCAGGAACAGGAAAACCAGCAGCAAATAAAATTTTCTTAGTCACTGTCTTATTTGCCATCGCAAGAGGCACGATATAGTTGTCCTTTGAGGTCATATTGCCATTTTTAACATACTCAATATGATTTTTATGTTGAAGCTTTAAAAACTGGTCACTTTCGTCCAATATTTCTACTTGCACTCCTTTTTGAATAGCATCAAAAAGGAGCATTTGAGTGGAAAGTTCCATGTTCTCGTAGCCTTTCAGAGCGTATGAAGCAGTCCAGGCGTAGTTGTGATATGCTTTGGCTTTTTCCAAACCAAAGGCTTCTAAGGATTGGTTATAAATATAAGACAAGAGCTGAGCGGAAAGGGTCAGACTGGGGTCAGCAACTGCATTTTTTACATGATGAAACAGGTCTTGATAATAGGAGCTTAATCCGAACTGGTGGATGACAGCTTGCATGGCTCTAAGGAGCAGATCGCTATCAGCTTCAACGGGCAGAGGAGTCAGAGGGTGGCTAAGAGCTATTTTTTCATTTAGAGCATGAGCTTGCTCTAGGATCTCATCAGGGTCTGCTATATCATCTAGCCAGAGCAAGGCAAGCAAAAAGAGATGAACCGTGTCCATGGTCTCTTGGCTGATTCCTAGCACTTCAAAAGGATTGAGGTCAAAACAGCGGAATTCCAAATAGGTAATTCCTTTTTCTAGGTAATGCCGATTTTCTTTTTGCCCACGGAAGCGGACGGGTGTGTAGCATTCTTTCTCGGCAATTAAATCGCCTTGTGCTACGTATTTCTCTATATCGCTTACATAAGACTCTAGTGAAGCATAGGAAATGTGAATCTTTTTATCGTTTACATATCCCAAATCACTGTTGCGGATAGAGCGTACAGGCTGAGAAATCTTTCTCGTCAAGAATCCTTCCTCAGCAATTGGTGCTGCCCCGTATAAATAAGTCAGAAACCAGCGAAAACGTAAAAAGTTTCGAGCCAATTTGAGATAGAGGTCATTTTTAAACAGACGAATATTCTTGTAATCACTGACCTTGAAAAGAGCTTGGATCAAGTCTGGTCCCAACTCCATGTTGTAGTGAATGCCTGAGATAGCTTGTAGTGTTTTTCCATATTTTTTCGCCAACCCCTCTCGATAATAGCGCTCAAAATCATTTTCTAAATGAGCGATTTGAATTTCTGCTGGCGATAATTTGGGGGGCATAGAGAGTGGCCAAATCACTTCGTTTTTGGGAATGGTTCGTCCAGCCACATCAGTAATTGCAGCAAGAAAACGCCTTGCTTCTTTTGTAGAAGGAGCAATTGGAGTGATGAGTTCTAACTGCTGCTCGCTAAAATCTGTCTGAATCGTTGGATGAAAATTGCGACTGCCAAATGCTTTTGGATGAGAAGTTTGTGCTAATTTCCCGTTTTGATTGACACGCAAGCCCTCTCTTTCCAATCCGAAAGTGGCTTGTAGAATAGGAGCATCTACTGCTATTTTTTCTAACAAATGATTGATGTTCATGGTAAATCCCTGTTTGTTTTCTAATACTTTTAGTCTATTATAAAAATGCTTAGAAGACAAATTTCTACTACGTTTTCCGAACTTTTTTAAAAGAAAATGCTCATATTTTTAGATAAGACACAGATTTCACAAAGGCGGGATGTTCAAACTTCGTCATTTACAAATAACAATGGTGGTCTTATCTTGAAAAAAGAAGGAATTTTTCTTATAATAAAGTATAAGATATAATTGCAGGTGAGACTCCTGCCATGTAGACAAGAAAGGACGAGCACTTAGCTCAGACAAGATTATGACATCAGTTGTTGTTGTAGGGACCCAGTGGGGAGATGAAGGGAAAGGAAAGATTACAGATTTCCTTTCAGCCAATGCCGAAGTCATTGCCCGTTATCAAGGCGGAGATAATGCGGGTCATACCATTGTAATTGGCGGTAAAAAGTATAAATTGCACTTGATTCCTTCAGGTATTTTCTTCCCAGATAAAATTTCTGTTATCGGGAATGGAATGGTGGTTAATCCAAAATCTTTGGTACATGAATTGGCTTATTTGCACGAAGAAGGTGTTACGACGGATAATCTTCGGATTTCAGATCGTGCTCATGTTATCCTACCTTATCATATTGAGTTAGATCGCTTACAAGAAGAAGCAAAAGGTGATAACAAAATCGGGACGACTATTAAGGGAATTGGACCGGCTTACATGGACAAAGCTGCTCGTGTGGGAATTCGAATTGCTGATCTTTTGGATAAGGATATTTTCAGAGAGCGTTTGCAAAGGAATTTGGCTGAGAAGAATCGTCTTTTTGAAAAACTCTACGATAGCACAGCTATCAGATTTGAGGATATGTTTGAGGAATACTATGCATATGGTCAGCAAATTAAACAATACGTGACAGATACTTCTGTTATCTTGAACGATGCTCTTGATCAAGGCAAGCGAGTGCTCTTTGAAGGGGCGCAGGGAGTGATGCTAGATATCGATCAAGGTACTTATCCATTTGTAACGTCATCTAATCCTGTTGCAGGTGGTGTGACGATTGGTTCGGGAGTAGGACCAAGTAAAATCGACAAAGTTGTCGGAGTTTGCAAAGCTTACACCAGTCGTGTTGGTGATGGACCATTTCCAACAGAATTGTTTGATGAAGTAGGCAGCCACATTCGTGAAGTTGGCCATGAATATGGAACGACAACAGGACGTCCTCGCCGTGTTGGTTGGTTTGATTCGGTTGTTATGCGCCATAGCCGTCGTGTATCTGGAATTACCAATCTTTCTCTCAATTCGATTGATGTTTTGACGGGGCTTGATACAGTTAAAATCTGTGTCGCTTATGATTTAGATGGTGAGCGCATTGATTATTACCCAGCTAGTTTGGAGCAGCTCAAACGGTGCAAGCCAATCTATGAAGAATTGCCGGGATGGTCAGAAGATATTACAGGTGTTCGCAGTTTAGAAGAGTTGCCAGAGAATGCTCGCAACTATGTCCGCCGTGTCAGTGAATTGGTCGGTGTTCGTATTTCTACTTTCTCTGTCGGTCCTGGTCGTGAACAGACGAATATCCTGGAAAGTGTTTGGTCAAGTTTGTAATAGAAGCAGACAAAGCGGGTTTCGGCTCGCTTTTTATTGACGCAATAAAAAAGTTTAAAGAATGATTCTCTCTTAAGTTAATTTTAAGCTAGCTGGGTTATACTAAAATCATCAGATGAAGACCTCCTAACTTTATTTGATAGAAATCCTAAACTTTTTCATAATAATCTCCTGAAAGCCATCGAAAGGTGGCTTTTTTTATATTTTCAGGTTTATAACATGATATAATAAATGGAGATAAATAATGAACTTTACAGATTTATCTAATAAAGAACAGGAAAAAATAATGATAAGTGAAATTATCGGGAATTTAAAAAAGCTAGGTGGCTATGCAACCAAACGAGAGTTGCTAGATGCTATTAAAAAGGGAGAAAATACGATAGAGGAGAAATTTTTTTGAGGAAGAAAAAGTGTCTCAAAAAAGTGGAAAAATTTATAAACCTAATGATTACACTTTTAATTTTTCAGCCAAAAGTTTACTTACCACGGGCTATCTTTCTAAACCAAGCAATCGACTTTTGAATTGACAGAATTAGGTAGAAAAGTGAAACTGGATGAGCATTTTGCTAGCGATATTCAACAGAAAGCCATTCAATTTTGGAAAAATGAGAAGAAGTCAAAACAATTCTTCAAGTTATCCTTTGAAAAGGAACTAAAACATTCACTAGATGACTCAAAAGAAAATTGGAGAGTTGAGTTGACAAGAGCTTTAAAATCTATGTCACCACAAAAATTTGAAACTTTTGCTCGTGGTCTAGTCAAGGAGATGGGTGTCAAACTAGATGAAAAAATTGGAGTTAGTTATACTAATGATGGTGGTTTAGATGGTTTTGGCTTATTACTAGTACAGATGACTTCAGAACCAATCGTGTAGCTATCCAAGCAAAGCGTTGGGAAAACAATGTTCCTTCTCCGGAGATTGATAAATTCCGTGGTGCAATGGATAAATACAATGCAGAATATGGTATTTTTATTACAACTTCTGATTTTTCAAGAAGTGCTATTGAAGCAGTTCGTCAAGGGACTAGAGTCATTACTTTAATCAATAGTGAGGATATTGCGGATCTAGTTGCCAAATATAAACTTCATGTCAGGGAAGTCACGACTTATGAATTAGGAGATTTTTATCATACAGAGGATTAGACGGTTAAAAGATGAACTATACAGTTGAAGAAAAAGAATTTTTTATGCGGGAGGCTTTGAAAGAAGCAGAGATTGCGCTTGCTAATGATGAAATTCCGATTGGTTGTGTTATTGTCAAAGACGGGAAGATTATCGGTCGTGGACATAATGCACGTGAGGAATTGCAGCGAGCGGTCATGCATGCGGAAGTGATGGCGATTGAGAAAGCCAATCAGCATGAGCATAGCTGGCGTCTGCTGGATACGACCCTTTTTGTCACTATTGAACCTTGTGTCATGTGCAGTGGTGCAATTGGGCTAGCACGGATTCCGCAAGTCATCTATGGTGCAAAGAATCCAAAATTCGGCGCAGCAGGCAGTCTTTATGACATTCTAACAGATGAACGTCTTAATCACCGAGTTGAACTGGAAACTGGGATTTTGGAGGTAGAATGTGCTCAGATGATGCAAGATTTTTTTAGAAAGAGGAGACAGAGATGAAACGTTGGCTAAGTATTTTATTCTTTCTTTTGACATTGTTGTTTATTGGGTTGCTGATAGGGAATGTAGAATTTCAAGCTTGGGCTTTTACACGTCATCAAAACCAGCTATCTTGGTATATCCGTCCGATTCTCATTTTACCGATTATCTATTTTTCCTATCGAAAGAGCCTTCTTGGAATTTCTGCTAGCATCTTTGCTCTTTTTACCAGTATGATTTGGTTTTGGGAACCAAAGACGACTTCTCCTTTGGTAAAAGAGTTTCTAACTTATGAGCAAGATTTTTTACAAGCGGATTGGAATCTCAAAAAAATTTTATTTGTCTTTTTGGTGATTAGTTTCTTTCTGCTCCTGATTAGAGCAACTTGGCTCCATAGTTGGAAATTGTTGGCAATACTTTTGATTCTTACAGCTTTTTTGAAAATCCTCTGGTCTTATCTAGATAGTGGGAGAGCTGGTTTAACAATTGTGGTGCCAGCGATTCTAGGTTTATTTATCTGTTTATTTTTCCTTTCTTTTTGGATGAAGGGAAAATCTTAATTGGCATAGAAACAAATTTATGGTATAATACTTATCGGAGCAACAATTCTGCGTGAAGCGGGTCAGGGGAGGAATCCAGCAGCCCTAAGCGAGTGTGAATTGTGTGCTCTTTTTTGCTTTGCAAAAACGAACTTAAAAAGCGAAATGGAATATAGAAATAGTTTGGCAGGAGTGGGAATTATGCTCTCCAATAGCTATTCTAGAGTGCGGATTATAGTTTGCTGTTAGATAAAATTTGTTCATACTTAAATTTAAAAGCGTTTTTTTACTTTTTTGCTATTTACGCAAACGATTGCTTTCAAGATTGGTATGAGATTGCGATTTTTGAAAGTTAACTATAAAAAAACAATTTGGAAACGTTTTAGTCAAGAAAATTGCTTGATAAAAAAGCGGTAAAGCGGTATCATAGTAGGGAAGAAAAATTGGAGGACTATAATGACACATATTCAATTTAATTACTCAAACGTTCTTGGAAAATTTGTTGCACCGCATGAAGTGGACTATATGCAAACGCAAGTTTCTGCAGCAGATGAACTATTGCGCAAAGGAACTGGTGCCGGAAGTGACTTCCGTGGTTGGCTTGACCTTCCAGAAAACTATGATAAAGAAGAATTTGCTCGTATTTTGAAAGCAGCAGAACAAATCAAATCAAACAGCGATGTTTTGGTGGTGATTGGGATTGGTGGTTCATACCTTGGAGCAAAAGCAGCGATTGATTTCTTGAACAATCATTTTGCGAACTTGCAAACCAAGGAAGAACGCAAAGCTCCTCAAATTCTATATGCAGGAAATTCTATCTCATCTACTTATCTTGCAGACTTGGTGGAATACGTTTCGGATAAAGATTTCTCAGTCAATGTGATTTCTAAATCAGGGACAACGACAGAACCTGCCATCGCATTCCGTGTCTTCAAAGAACTCTTGATTAATAAATACGGTCAAGAAGAAGCTAACAAACGTATCTATGCGACAACTGACCGCCAAAAAGGTGCTGTTAAGGTTGAAGCAGATGCTAACGGTTGGGAAACATTTGTCGTTCCAGATGACATCGGTGGACGCTTCTCAGTATTGACAGCAGTTGGATTGCTTCCAATCGCTGCATCAGGCGCTGACATTAAAGCCCTTATGGAAGGTGCCAATGCTGCTCGTAAGGATTACACTTCAGACAAGATTGCAGAAAACGAAGCTTATCAATACGCAGCTCTTCGTAACATCCTTTACCGCAAAGGTTATGCAACTGAAATTTTGGTTAACTACGAGCCATCACTTCAATACTTCTCAGAATGGTGGAAACAATTAGCTGGCGAGTCAGAAGGGAAAGACCAAAAAGGTATTTATCCAACATCTGCCAACTTCTCGACAGATCTTCACTCTCTTGGACAATTTATCCAAGAAGGTGCGCGTATTATGTTTGAAACAGTTGTACGTGTGGACAAACCACGCAAGAACGTGACGATTCCTGAATTGGCAGAAGACTTAGATGGACTTGGCTACCTGCAAGGAAAAGACGTTGACTTCGTTAACAAGAAAGCGACAGATGGTGTGCTTCTGGCTCATACAGATGGTGATGTGCCAAATATGTATGTAACGCTTCCTGAGCAAGATGCTTTTACTCTTGGTTACACCATTTATTTCTTTGAACTTGCTATTGCGATTTCTGGTTATTTGAATGCGATTAACCCATTTGACCAACCGGGCGTAGAAGCTTATAAGAAAAATATGTTTGCTCTTCTTGGAAAACCAGGATTTGAAGAATTGAGCAAAGAATTAAACGCTCGTTTGTAATTTGTAAATGAGTGACGGAGAGGCTGGGACAAAAGTTTCCAACTTCTGAAAGAGTTTCGTGATAAACAAATGACGCAGTAGCTGATTGGACTCTTTCTTCGCTGTTCA
>NZ_JANS01000008.1:0-47629 GCF_000524255.1 Streptococcus sp. AS20
GAATCTTCCGCTTTTGGTGTTTCTCCTACTTTAACCGTTTGGTCCTTACCTTTTGGTTCGTACTTATCCTTAAGCGGAAGAACATTGATGGTAACTGTCTTAGGTTCTGCTTGATTACCTGCTTTATCTTTTGCAGTAAAGGTAATTGCGCCCTTATCTGCTAAAGTGGCTTTCATAATTGTCACTTTCATGACTTTCTTATTAGCTTCGTTAGTAAGATACTCAATTTTAACACGACCTGCAATGATATCTTTTCCATACTTAGCTTTAAGATCATCTAAACCTAGAGTAACTTCATTTTCGTCTTCAACTGTAACCGTAAAGGTAATATCTTCATCCACTTTAACAGTCTGTTGCTCTGGAGTGACGGTTAATTTTGGAGCTGTATTATCAGTTTTTTTCGATGTAACGGTTACTTTAACATTCACATCATCAACAGTACCATCTGGATAGTGAACTTCAACAATTCCGTCTTTTTCACCTGATGTTGAGGTGTCTGGTTTATGACCATCTTTCCATTTATACGTTGAATTTGATGGCAATTCATCTGTATTTGCAATGCTATCTTTTGCATCTAATTCCGCGTGTTGTTCAACAGTCCTATGCTTAGCCTCTGGTGAATACTTAATATTATCTGGATATTTCTTAACTGTTACATTAACTGGAACTGTATCAACAGTACCATCTGGGTAAGTCACTGTTACATTCCCTGTAATAGCACTACCTGGTTTTGCATCAGCTGGGATCTTAACAGTTACTTCCCCAGTGTTTTGATCAACTGTAATAGGCGAATTAGGTTCGGTCTTATAAGTTGTTCCTGCTGGAATTTGCTTATTATTTTTTTCTTTGATTTTAAGATTTACTGTATCATTTGGATAGCCTGAACCATTATCATACTGCGGCGAATATTCATCGGCATCTTTAGCTAATGTAGAAACATCTACAGTTGCAATTTTACTAAAGTTATAAATACCGCGACCAGCTGGATGAGCAATGCCTCCGCCAGTTTCACGAGAAGTCATCCCAACCGTTACCCAAACTTTATTGACTAGGTCAGTATTCTCGCGAAAACGGCTCCCCCAACCCATCCAATCACCAAATTGACTATCAACATTAGGAAGCTGACCTAACTCATTTAACTCTTGTCTATTGATTTTTGTATCAAAGTTGTAAATCCGAGTACCTGATTGACTAGATGAAGCGAGCCAATCTTCAAAACCATATTTAGAGTAGTATACGTGTTTCTCAATATTATATTTTTGCCCTTTTTCTTTATTAGAACCTGTATTACCTAAGCGATCACCGTTCGTCCAATCGTCCATAAACTTAGAAGAACCTAAAATCTCCGCTTCTTTCCCGTTAACGTTAACCTTACTTGGGGTAAACAATTTTCTACTAGAAGTCCCCCATCGGTCTACATCACTAGGATAACTAGTCATAGTTTGTAGTGTTCCTGTGTAGCTCACAGACTGCACCACCATATTTTCTGGCTTGTGAAGACCACGTGAAGTGGTAAAAAGATAGTAAGGTCTAGAAAAATCCTTAGCTACCCCCATAAATTTACCTGAGGCATTGCCTTTTACAACAATTTGCCAGTGGATAGTATCTTGCTCTCTATCATATTCTGCTCTGACACGGAGAATTTCATCAGCATAGTTATCATTCCCTCCGGGTTTTTGTGACCAACCAGTTGAAAAATCATTATTTTTAAACTCTGCATATGTTACTTCGGTAACACCGTTTCTCCATTTAATTCGAGAAATTTGACCTTTACCAGTTTCAGCCATTGTTTTAGCAACACTATTATCTTCTAATTTATCATCTGGTTTCCAATCAGCGTCTCTTGTTTGTGAACCAGTCACAAATTGAGCACCTTTTATTAAATCCGAAATTTCTGTTGTTTTAGGAGCGGACTCACTCATCAAATCGTCTGCTACATTGTTGCTAGACTCTGTTTCTGATGCCTTTTCTACTTTTTTAGTAGTTTCAGTAGTGGAGTTAGCTTGGTTAGTAGTTAAATCAGAAGATACTGAGGAAATTTCTTCCTGTTTTTTATCTTCTTTATTATTAACCGTTGTAATTTCCTCTGAATTCAACACCGAACCTTGTGTCGCAGTTTTTGGTGTAATTTCAGTTGCAGATACTGCTGCATTCGATCCCAAAAACATTAATGTCGCGATAGCAATACTCGCTGCCCCGAATTTAAATTTTCGAATAGAAAAACGTTGTCTAGTCTGTGAAATATCGTATGTTTTCTTGTTAACCTTAAACAAAATAACACTTCCTTTCTTAATTATATAATAATCATATGGGAATAAACCCAATGCTATACTTATTTTACTGTTAATAAAATATTATTTCTATACAAATAAGCACTTTTTGTAAACTATTCACAAACTAATTATTATAAACTTGTACAAAGGTATAGTATAATAGCTAAAGAATCTAACGCTGATTGTAGAGATAATAAAATGAAAGATAAAACTAAAATTGATGTGGAATTCTTAAAAGCTTTTTCAATATTAATGTATTCAAAAGACTTATCACAAATAAGTGTAAATGAAATTTGTAAAAAAGCCAATTTGAGTAGAAGAACATTCTATAACTACTACAATTCAAAAGAAGAATTCATTAATGAGTCTATTTTAATAATACTTGATGAAATCACTAAAATATTATACACAGATCTTTACTTTGAAACTGAAATTTTAGTAAAAATGTTATCCTATCTTTATAATAACAAGGATATCATTCTAGCTTTTATACTCTATTTTCCAGATATCATCTTAATTGTAAAAGAATATGCAAAAGAAATCGTTTTACATTCTAAAAAAATAAATAATCAAAAGCTTGGAGAGGCCTATGGGATTCCACCAAGTTTTGCTCTAGATTTATATACTATGAGTATCATCAGTATTGTTTTTACTTGGATAAAAAACGGTTTCAAAGAAACCCCCGAAGAAATTGCAAATTTCATAAAAATATCTGTAAAAATATAGGCTTCTCATTAGACTCTATAATTTCTGTCGTGAATAAATCCATCGCAGGGACTATGGAGTTTTTTAAATTCAGATAAAAATGGAAAATAGCTCTTTGTCAACTGTAGGGGGTAAGGAAAAGTCAACATCGAGAAAGGACCATATTGGTCTCTTCTTTTTTGATGTTTAACGTGATAAAAACAGGCTTCTTAAAGTTTTAAAAAGTTTCTAAAGACAAGCCCCTGATGTTTGACGTCTTTGGGTTCAGGAACTTTGAAAACCTTAAAACTCGTATTTTTATCGCTTTAAACATGCAAAAAGAGAAGACAAGTTTTGTCTCCTCTCGTGCTCAGCTATAAGTCACCCACTACAGTTGACATTGAGTCCTAAATCCTTACAATAATTATTTGTCCAATTTTCGAGGCGGTTTACCTCTAACTAATACTAGCTTTTTATTACTTGCAATTAAATAACCTCTCCAGCCAACCGATAAATCGTTTCAGCATAAATATCCATTGCCTTATATAGATCGTCAATCACAGTTCGTTCATTCGCTTGATGTTCTGTTTGCAAAGCACCAGGGAAAAGTGCACCAAAAGCTACACAATTTGGCATAGTACGAGCAAATGTAGCACCGCCAGAAGACACAGCAGGGCTATCATCATTGGTTTTTTCTTTATAGACAGCCATTAAGGTGCTGACCAATTCACTATCAAGTGGCACATATAACGGTGCAAGATAGTCAAATTCTTCATAACGTAATTGATATTTTTCAGCAATTTGACTTAGTTCTCGTACTAATTTATCTTTGTCAGCAAGAACTGGAATCCGCAAATCAATCCGAATCTCGGACTCGTCTTGATTTATAGTTAGCCCAGAAACATTGAACGACAACGTTCCTGAAGGCTCATCTGAAATTTCACCAAACAAGCTGCTGCCTGTAGCATCTTCACCAACTGCTTCAGCCATAAATTGAATAGTAGAGTGTTGAACAAGTGGATTTAACCCCATTGCCAAACGTACAATAGCATTCACTCCCTCGGCTGCATCTTTTGAATGCTTAGGGACACCAATGACTGTTACTGTATCTGCAGTTCGTTCGTATTCAAAAGACTGTTTTTTCAATTCATCTTCTAATGAATCTGCTAAATTTCCCGTATAGCTTGCTTTTGCAGGTACAACATTAAAAGCTTCTCCTGCTTCAATAGCAAGTTCTTGCGAACCTGAACCATGTAACTTAACTTGCAGTAAACCTTTTTCAGCATAAGTCAGCGGGAAAGAAGAATCCGGTGCAAAACCAAGCGTCGCTGTTTCTTCCAGCTCATTGTAACGAGCCATACAGCGCCACAGAGTTTCTTCGTCTGTACCATAGATGAAACGAATCCGCTTGTTAAATGTCACACCTGCATCCATCAGTGCTTTAACAGCATAAAGTGCAGCTAGGGATGGACCTTTATCATCTTGAACACCGCGTCCATGTATCCAATCATCTTTTATAGTTGCTTCAAATGGAGGAGTTTCCCAATCGGACAAATCTCCCGCTGGAACAACGTCTAAATGGCAGAGAACGGCCAGGAGTTCTTCTCCCTGACCGATTTCTGCATATCCATAATAGCCTCTAGGATCAATGTAAGTTTTAAAACCTAAACACCTAGTGATCTCTAGCATTTTTTCTAAGACGTTTTGAATAGATTGTCCGAAAGGTGTTCCATTTTCCCCTTCATTAAGAACTGACGGGTAGGAAACGATTGTTTTCAGCGATTCTAAATAATCAGATTTAATTTCTTCGGTTAAAAATTGTTTCATAAAGAACACCTCGTTATTTTCCTATTATAAGAACGTTCCTAAAATAAGAAGTAGGATACTTACTACAAAGATTCCAGCAGCCAATTTTGCAACGAATTTCCACCAAGTACTCAATTCGATCCGTCCAAGAGCAAGAGCTCCCATTACGATACCAGATGTTGGAGTAAGAAGGTTCAAAAGACCGGAAGCTGATTGGTAAGCAGTGATAATTAAGCTTGCTTGCACATTGACAAATTTTCCAAGTGGTGCCATGATACCCATTGTTGCACTGGCAAGACCAGAGGTTGATGGGATAAGGAATGACATTGGCAGATAGAATATGTAAGTCAATACAATGAATACTTGAGATGATAGACCCTTGAGTCCTACTTCACCCCAGTGAAGGATTGTAGCAGTAATCATACCATCGTTCATGATAACTTGAATACCACGCGCAACAGCTACGATAAGCGCAACACTTAGAAGATCAGCCGCACCATTGATAAAGACAGTGATAAAGCGGCTTTCTTTCATGCGGTAAACAAAACCAATGATGATACCCATTACCATAAAGAGCATTGCCCCTTCTGGGAAGTACCAGGTACCCAAAGCAGATGTTGAACTACCAACAATCTTACCAATGAACGGAAGTCCAACCAACCATTTATTGAAACTTTCAAAAATAGTTACCTTCAAGTCTGTCCATGGAATGAAACTCATAATCATGAGAACAAAGGTCAATACAAAGAGTACCAACACTTGTTTTTGTTTCTTGCTAAGAGTGGATTCTACATTAGCAACTGCATCTACATTAAAGTGCTTCAAATCTTCTTCACGATGACTGTAAACCAAAGATTTTGTAGGATCTTTTTGAATCTTATCTGCATAACGATATACGAAATAAGTACCCAAAGCTGTCATCACAACAAAGAAGATTAACCGAAGAACGATACCGTCACCAGTACCTACACCTGCTGTCGCAGAAGCTATACCTGTAGCAAATGGATTCAGAGTAGAAGCCAAACATCCAATTTGAGAACCAAGAAGGATAATAGCCACCGCAGTCAAACTATCAAATCCTACTGCCATCATAACTGGCACAAGAAGTGGATAGAAAGCCATGGTTTCTTCACCCATACCATAAGTTGATCCACCAAGGGCAAACAAAGGCATCAAGACTAAAATCAACATCTTTTCGCGACCCTTGTACTTCTTGACGATAGAAGCAATCCCTACATCAAGGGCACCTGTTTCATTCACTACTCCAAGGAAACCACCAACCATCAAGATAAAGAAGGCGACATCAATCGCTGCTGAAGTTGGTTCTTTTCCAAGCATAGCACGAATAGGAGCCATCAAGACATCCCAAATCCCTTGTGGATTTTGAGCAACGGTCTTGTAAGTTCCTGTAATCAGATTACCAGCTTTATCAGCATCGTATTGACCTGCTGGGATAATCCAGGTCAACACAGCCATAATTGCAATGATAATCATCAAAACGGTATAAGATGACGGCATCTTAAACCCTTTTTTTGCTTTTTCACTCATTTGTTTTCCTCCTAAATGTAACAAATTGTAAAAATTTAACCGAATCCCATTTTCAGAAAGCGCTTCCTTTGACTATATTTTAACATATTCATCTGGAAAAAACTAGTAATTTCCAAAAAAATTATCATTTCACAACAGTAAAATAGATCAAAAGAAAGCAAATCTAAAAATAGGAAACATTAACGTTGTTTTAAAAAGTTTTATTACAATTTTAAACGAAGCAATAATAACACTCTGTTATCCTTTTTCAATAATCGTTCCGCTTTCAGACTCAATTAAAGCGCCTAAGTTTTCAAGAGAAGTAATGACCGCTTCACCTTCTGGTCGATCATTTACAAAGGCAATAGCTGCTTGCACTTTAGGTAACATACTTCCTGGGGCAAATTGATTTTGCTTGATGTATTCTTCCAACTGAGCTACATTTACACGCTCTAACTTGGCTTGATCTGGTTTATTGTAGTTGACATAGACATAATCTACACCGGTCAAAACGATGAAGAGATCTGCTTCGACCAATTCCGCCAGACATTGTGAAGCAAAGTCTTTGTCAATTACTGCTTCTACGCCTGCAAGATGACCATTGTCTTCCTTGATGACGGGAATACCACCACCACCAGCAGCCACAACGACGTGTCCTGCATTGATGAGTGTACGAATGGTTTCAATTTCTTTGATTCCAACTGGTTTTGGTGACGCAACTACTTTTCTCCAGCCACGTCCAGCATCCTCTTTGAAAGTAGCTCCGCTCTTTTCAGCTTCTGCTTTTGCTTCTTCTTCTGTGTAGAATGGTCCGATTGGTTTGCTTAAATTGATGAAAGCAGGGTCATTTTTATCAACCACTACTTGTGTCACAACAGAAGCAACTTCTTTTTCAATTCCTTCTTCATGAAGTGCATTTTGTAGAGCATTTTGCAACCAATAGCCAATACTTCCTTCTGTCATTGCAACAAGCGAATCTAACGGAAATGCTGGATTTTTTTCAGAATCTGCTGCTAAATGTTGCAACAAAAGATTTCCAACTTGCGGTCCATTTCCGTGAGTGATAATCAAGTCATCACCATTTTTAATCAATTTTACAAGATGACTTGCTGTTTCTGCTAATGCTTCTTGTTGTGCTTTTGCTGATGGATCAGATGAAAGGATGGCATTCCCTCCCAAAGCCACAACGATTTTACGATTTGCCATAAATAATTAGCCTCCTTAGAGTTTTCTTCTTATAGTGCTTCAATTCATTTTAATGAGCTATAACAAACTTTAGAACGAGGTTAGAATAATAATGTCTCAAACTACATTTCTTTGAGGGTGATTGCATCGGCAATCATAGTTGTTTGTCCTATCGCCTTTTTCCCTTATTTAAATCATACTAAAATTGAAACGAGCACTATCAAAAATGAGGACTGGACTAAAGCTATTAGTCGCAGCCCTCATAGCTGTTGGTAAACGGTTTTAGTTTTAAATTATACTTTTGGAATATAAAGGTTTCCAAGAGTTGCTGCCATAACTGCTTTAATAGTATGCATACGGTTTTCAGCTTGGTCAAATTGGCGAGCGTATTTGCTGCGGAATACTTCGTCAGTTACTTCCATTTCTTCAACGCCGAATTTTTCAGCAACATCTTTACCATAAACAGTATTTGTATCATGGAAAGCTGGTAAGCAGTGCAAGAAGATCAAATCTTCATTGTCAGCTTTCTTAATCAAATCCATATTTACTTGATAAGGTTTCAAAAGTGCGACACGTTCTGCAAATTTGTCTTCTTCACCCATAGATACCCAAACGTCTGTGTAAAGGACATCCGCACCTTTAACAGCTTCATCTGCATTGTCAGTAATTAAGACATGTGCGCCACTTTCTTTCGCATATCCTTCTGCCAATTTCACAATATCTTCAGCTGGGAAGAGTTCTTTTGGAGAAAAGATATGAACATTTACACCGAGGATAGCACCTGTTACAAGGAGACTGTTTGCAACGTTATTGCGTCCGTCACCACAGTAGACAAGAGTCAAGCCTTCCAAACGACCAAAGTTTTCTTGAACTGTCAAATAGTCAGCTAACATTTGAGTTGGATGCCATTCGTCTGTCAAACCATTCCATACAGGAACGCCTGAAAATTCTGCTAGTTCTTCTACCATACGTTGGCTAAATCCACGAAATTCAATCCCGTCAAACATACGTCCCAATACTTTAGCTGTATCTTCAGTAGATTCTTTCTTGCCAAGCTGAATGTCGTTAGCTCCTAAGTATTCTGGATGAGCACCAAGATCAATTGCTGCCGTTGTGAAAGCTGCACGAGTACGAGTTGACGTTTTTTCAAACAAGAGAGCAATATTTTTACCTGCTAGATAATGATGTTCAATATTGCGCTTTTTCAAATCTTTCAAGTGAGCTGCTAAACCAATAAGATATTCTAATTCTGCACGTGTAAAATCTTTTTCTGCCAAGAAGCTGCGTCCTTGGAACACTGAGTTTGTCATTCTATTATTTCCTCTTTCTAATCTTAAAGTTCTTCACGTTCAAATGGCATTGACATACAACGAGGTCCACCACGACCGCGAACCAATTCACTTCCGCGAATCTTAATCAAACGAAGTCCGTATTCTTCAAGAATCTTATTTGTGACAACGTTACGGTCATATACCACTACAACACCTGGAGCGATTGTAAGGGTGTTTGAACCGTCGTTCCATTGTTCACGTGCTGCTGCTACTGTATTTCCGCCACCGCAACGAATCAAATGAACTTTATCAATACCAAGATTCTTAGCAAGCAATTCTGCTAAATCACCTTTTTCTTCTGCAATATGAAGTTTTTCATTTTCATAAGTAACAGAGTACACACGAAGATCGCCTTCAATTTCTGGGTGAATAGTGAATTTATCATAATCAACCATTGTGAAGACCGTATCTAAGTGCATGAATTTACGATTATTAGCAAATTCAAATGCAATCACTTTCTTAAAGCCAACATTCTTCTTAAAGATATTGACCAAGAGTTTTTCAATAGATGCTGCGTCTGTACGTTGTGAAATACCTACTGCAAGAACATCTTTAGAAAGAACTAGTTCATCTCCACCTTCGATACGAGTTGTTTCTTCACGGTTATAAACCAATTCAACATTGCCACCATATACTGGATGGTGTTTAAAAATGTATTTACCATAAAGTGTTTCACGATTACGTGTATCTGAATACATGTGATTCAGTGAGACAGCATTCCCAATTGTTGCAAATGGGTCACGAGTGAAGTAAAGGTTTGGCATTGGATCAATGGCAAATGGATAGTCAGATTCTACCAAATCCGTCAAACCTTTGGCGTCTACTGGAATTTCTGGCAGTTCAGCTTTTTGGAAACCAGCCATTGTCTTTTCAACCAATTCAAGGTTATCTTCTATACCATGAAGAATATCACGGATAGCAACTTTTGTTTGTGCTCCGCGAATATTTGCTTCATTCAGATATTCTTCAATAAATTCATTACGAATTTCTGGAGAAGTCAATGATTCAGCAGCCAACTTTTCAAGGTAAAGAACTTCAATACCTTCTTTACGAAGAGCGTCTGCAAAAGCATCATGTTCTTTTTGAGCGTCTTCCAAAAATGGAATATCGTCAAAAAGCAGACGTTCCAAATGATCCGGCATCAGGTTTTCCAACTCTTTACCTGGACGATGCAGCATAACTTTTTTCAGTTTTCCTATTTCTGAGAAAACATGAATAGGATGTGTAGACATCTTATGTCCTCCTCTTTTTCTTTGTGACTTAAGTTTCTTTAAGCCCTATTTACATGTTTTATTGTAATATCTTTTGTTTGCGCTTTCACAATCAATTATACATTTAAAATGCCAAATCCTTTGCTTTTTTTAAAAGAAATTCTAATATTATTTCAAAATAAAACGCTTTCTATAAATATTTTATGCATTTTATTGGTTTTATGAATAATTATTTTTTAGAAACAAATGAAGTTTTTGAGTATATTTTAAATGTTTAGGTTTCTAAATTAAAAAAGGACCAAAAATTGCTTTTTTGACTGCAATTCTGTCCTTCTTTTCTACATATCTTCAAAATACTTTAAAAAGTATTCTTTATTCAAAAAGACGAGTTTCTTTCGATTATATTGAATAATGTTTTCTTCTGTTAATTTTTTCAAAACTTGATTCACCGTTTCACGAGTAGTCGCACCTAGTTTAGCCAACTCTTTCATACTAAGTGCAAAAGGGATGTCATCTCTATATTGGCAAAAATCAATACATAAAATTGAAATCGCTTGAATAACTCGCTCTGTCGCACTAGCCAAAACAGAATTTTGCAAACGTAACTCATGAAAACGTAAAATATTTGACAACTTATGTGTGATAAATAACATCTGCTCTATTATTTGTTTGGAATAATATTCATACAAGTCAACAGGAATCGAAAAATATTCCAAATCTGTCACAGATACGCCAGAATAGTGGTAAGTCTCATCTTCAAAAATTCCTCCATAAGGAAACATAGTATTTTCTTTCACATAGTCAATGTAATTAAACGAATCTGTCTGATCATACTGTTCAATCCGAACATAGCCCTTATAAATCAAAAAAAGTCGCTCTCGTTTGTCTCCAGAAAAGAAAATAATTTGCCCTTTTGGCACTTTGCGAAATTGAATCTCAACAGCTATTTTATCAAAAAATTCAACTGGTAAATTTTTAAAAGCAGGATGTTCTCTAATGTAACGATAATGCTCTTTGTTAATCATGATATTCTTGTAGTCCTCTTTACATTCTGTTTTTATTATAACATAAAAGGCCCTCCTCTAAAAGAGAGCCTTTACATTTTTAATAGAACCTTATCTTTTGCAGCACAATTTTTGGAATTTGCGTCCATTCGCTTTAATTCATATTCACACGATGCCATTCATTGATAACATAAGCTAATTGACCAACTTGTGTAATACCAACACCGCTAATTTCATTACTCTCAGGAGTTGTCCCACCCAGCCCCGCTGTATAAAGAGCAATCAAATAAGGCTTTTCTTCACATACAATTGCGTCTATATTCAGGGCTTCTGCAACGTAACCTGGCTTTTGATAGATTGGAATGTCTCTTACATACCGTTTATAGTATTCGTTTGGAAAAGATTCACCGATATAATACAAAAGATCTTTATACTTTTCCTGATGTTTCCAAAGGTAATCCAAAACCTGAATATAATAGTCAGTCGTGGTTTGATTTTGTTGGTTGATCGTCTCAACTTCCCCCTTGCCTTTTCCATAGTGCTGATACATTGTATAGGCTTTATCCAAGCCACCTAAGCGCTCAGCTAAGGCATAAGCTGGCGTATTTTCAGAATAAAGAAGGGAATACTCCTGCATTTCAGGGATGCTCATGGTCCCATTAAATGCTGCTACATAGTTATTATGTTCACCGATATACTCATAGCGAGTATGGGTAATATCAAACCGCTCGGTCATTGATAAATTTCCTTTTTCTGCCTCATCAACAACTAACATATTTAACGGTAATTTATAAGTTGAGCCCGCTGTCATCGGTTGCGTTTCATTCATAGCGTAGATTTGTCCACTCGTTAAGTCCTTATAAGAAAATGCAACCTGCGAATGCTCTATTCCCATCTCATCTAGATAAGCCTTTACAACTTGAACCAAATTTAGATTAGCATAATCATAATACAAACCATAGGCTTCCATTACAGGCAAATCAGATTCCATGACTTTCTGCTTTTCTTCCATACTCTTTGACGAAACACGAGTGACTAATTTCGACTCTTTTGACGAATTTTTTAGCTTTTCTTGACTGGTAGGATAATTTGCAGCTACTTTCGTAGGATGTGCCTTTCTAGCTTGTCCAGAGTATACAGCACTTGATACTAATACACCACACATCATAAAGCAACCAATCAAACAAAGAATCATTGTCTTTCTACTCACGCACTCCTCCTAACTTATATACCTCATTATATAGAAAGAATGAACATTTGACAAGATGGAATGCACAGAATCATCATCCGTTTTTAATTCTTACTAACGATGATTCAATAGCGTTTTCTATCATTCAATCCTTTTCTCATCCCTAGATAAAATGATAATGTAAGAAGAACCATTGCCAACCCAAATCGGAATAATCCTTTACTTTTTTTGACGCCAGTTTTGGGTAATTGCATGTTATTTTGAGTATATTTGATTTGCCTATTTGTTAATGGCATTAAATTTTGATTCCTAGCATCTTCTTTATTTGACTCTGAACTGACACTAACGTCTTTTGGTAAGGATTCCTCATTGTTTTTTAAGTCAATAGAAGCTGGTACTTGGCTTTGTTTAACTTTTTTATCATTTTTATTCTCTTGATGTCGAGGATTGTCTTCTTGCTTTTTGCCCGTCGGAGCTTTATGAAAATACAGATAATCATAGAGTTCTTGAGCAGTGATACCTCCACCAACCCAACCGGAAGTTAATGTACCATTTTTAAGATAGAGTATCGTTGGGGTCCCAGGAATACCAACTGTTTTAAATAAAAATTCTTTGGCATGTTCATCAAAATCTTCACCGTCCGTATTATAGTATTCTAATTTTCCACCTGTTAATTGATTAAACTTTTTTAGTTCAGGAGAGAATTGTCGACAAAAATAACAAGTTTCCCGTCCTACATAAATCGTATGTTCTTTATTATCCGAAGTAAAAGCCGAATAAACATCTTTTATCGTAGTCTTAGGAAGTTTAGCTATATTCTCACGATAAGTAGCAACATCAACCTCTTTTGATTCTTGAGAATTTGGAACGCCATTTGCTGCAGAAGTTTTGTTTGAAGTCGAAGCAGATTTATTGTTTGTCAAGTTTTCCTTTTCTACAACTGTATCTTCCTTTGACTCTGGCATACTTACGGGTTTCGTATCTGTTACAATTGAATCTTGATTTGCGTCATTTTTAACAACAGCTGCTGTCGAAGCTTCAGACACTATTTCAGTTGTAGCTGGGCGTTGCTGTTCCTCCTTATGAACTCCATCAGCAAAAACCATGTCATTTCCAAAAGCAAGCAATAGCACCGAACTAAATAAAAGTGATTTTAGCAATTGTTTTTTCATCATTTTAAACTCCTTTATGTTCTATTTACAGTATAAGGTAACTATTTCAGTTTCATCTTCGAAAATCCTAAATGGTACTTCTGACAGCCTGAATGGTGATGGTTCCAAATTGGTCTGCTAAAAATCAAAGACTCTAAGTGAATTATAACCTAGAGCCTTTTTAGAGATGCTATAAAAGTGGTCAGAAAAATCAATTTATTTATCTACAAGTTCTCTTGAACACGATATTCTTTTTCAAAGGTTTTTTGAGAAACGACCCGATGATTGGTGACATCCAAATAATCACCAATATAGCCCAATATATACATACCATAACCAGCAAATCCACCACCTGCTGCTCCAATCGCACCAATTTTCAAATTCTCCACAGTAGAAGGATTTAATCCTGCCATTAAAATCCGAAGATGATCATCCAACCAATACAAGTAATTTTTAGCAAACGCTTCTTTCACCCAATCAGGTTGTTCAGCTTCTCTGCTAATTTTCCAAACATCAGCTATTTGATTTTTATAAATTGCTTTCATTTACACTCCTTCACATTTATTATTTATTTTAAAATTTAACAGAAATTGCAAGAATTCAGTGTTCCACCCGTACCAGATGGAGAACAAGAACATGCTCTAAAGTTTCTGGTTGCTCCCCCATTTAGTTGATCTAGAGTTGGTCCACCACCATCTAAAGCTCCCAAAACAGAACCAAAGAAATTGCCCCATCCAAAGCCCCCTTCAACACTTGCTAGCATTTCAGAGTTCAGTACTTCAAATTTTTCGAGTGATTTTGTATTCATGATGAATACCTCCTTTTTATTTTCATATTTTTATCCTGTTGCAACCTGACAAATTTAGTATAGCATATAATATATTTTATAAATTTATAAATCCTGAATGGTACTTCTGACGTCTTGAATGGTATTTTTAACCATTTAGGACGCCAAAGCCATCATTTGGGATCTCGATGAAATATTTTATAAAAATTTTGTAGAATAAGGATATAAAGTTACCTCAAAATAGGAGATATGATGAAGAAATTAGCATTTTCACTCATTTTTATAATACTTTTCACTATTTTACTGGCAGGTCTTCCAGAAACATTAGCTCTTCATATTGCTATTTTGTTTCAGTGGAATTTGGCAGCAGTTGGTGTGATGGTGTTGATTCAAGAGATATTAATGCTGTTCTTCATTCTTTATCTCTTGAAACGAGCAAATTTGGTTATTATTTATCTAGTCTTCTTTTTGACTGTTACCAACCAGCTGAATCGTCATTTACGAGAGAGAATCCAAAATGATTTAATGCTTCAAAAAGATTTACAGTTAAAAAATATGGAAAACTACAGTCATCACATTGAAGAACTGTACACAGAAGTTCGGAATTTTCGGCATGATTACGAAAATATTTTAATGACCTTAAAATTAGGAATTGAACAAAATAATCTAGGTATTGTAAAGAATGTATATCATTCTGTTTTGAAAGATTCCAATAAGCGCTTTCGCAATCCCAAGTATGATATCGGACGGTTAGTCCATATCAAAAATGAAGCTTTAAAGAGCCTGCTAGCTGCTAAATTTGCACAAGCTCAAGAGCATAATGTAGTCGTTTCATTGGAGGTTCCAGAAGATATTTACCCGCAAGGAATGGAATTAGTTGACTTTATCACCATTGTCTCCATTTTGTGTGATAATGCTATTGAAGCTGCTGCTCCAACTATGACGATTGCTTATATTTTGTCAGAAAACAAGCAGGTATTCTCCATTGAAAATGCTATAAAAAAAGAGCATATAGACATGTCTCATATTTTTGATGCAGGAGTTAGTTCTAAAGGAGCAGGGCGAGGAATTGGATTATCAAATGTCTTAGCAATTCTGGATAGATACCCAAATGTTTCTCTTACTAGCGCTAGTCAAAATTATCGTTTCCAGCATGTCCTTGAGATTCATCTGAATTAAAGAAAACCATTGCTGTAATATCAAGTACAGTAATGGTTTTTATGTTAACCTAAATCAGGTTGTCCAAGTTTGCCTAATTTATACTTTTTTAAATAAGGACTAAATAAGTCTTCCAACCAGCCGCCACCGACGACTTGTTCGAGTTCTTGACTTGTAAGTGTATGAAAATGATCCAATGTTTGTTTTTTGTCCATAATAGGAACCTCCTTTTTGATATATTTATTATAATCCAACTGTTGAATAATGAATCGTTAAATCTTAAACGGTAGTGATTTCGTCCTAAACGGTCATTCGACATTGTTTAACAGTTTGTCTTTGTAGTAATCAAAGAATGATTTTTTCGCAATGACAATAGTTACTCTTCCTTGCAGGCCATACTTGATAACTTGTCCATTAGACTTAGAAATTTTAGCTTTGGCAGTTACTTTAAAAAGGTTTCCTTGTTTTGTTTCAGTAGCGGAAGTATCAATTTTATTAATATTTCCGATAATGGTGATGGACTGCTTTCCAATTTTTTCTAAAGTTAAACGAGTGGTTTGTCCTTTTTTTAAATTGGTCATATAGGCTGAAGGTACATAATAAGTGATAAGGACTTCGTTTGTTTTGGTGATATCTGGATAGATTTGGGCAATTTCAGTTCCTTTAGGTAATAAGTTGTTCCCTTTTAGCTTTTCACTAATATGCAGAACACCTGTTTCGGGAGCGACTAATCTATTGTTTTGAAGCTGTACATTTGCTTGATTCAATTGATTCTGTAAATCAGTGATTTGAGTTATAAGGGTTGCTAACTGTTGGTCAGCCGTTTGGATAAATTGTGTGCGGAGCACTTCAATTTTTGTAGAAAGACTATTGTCATAATTCGCCGCAGTTCCAGTACCAGCTTTTTGAATCTTTAGATTCGCAATGGAAGAGTTTAAATTGGATATATTGGTATCAATTTGAGACAAATACTGATTTGTGAGGGAAGTATCTGGATTAGCTTGATACTGTTTCTTATACATGTTGAATGTTGTTTGATGTGGATTACTCTTGGGTAAATGTGAAGCATTCTCTGAGATGACCTGATGCAGTTCACGATAATCATTTATCTGTTTTGTTAAATCATTGATTTGCTGATCAATCGCAGCAATTGTGTTATGAGCCAAAGAAGCTTGTTTACTGACTTCGATATTGCTTTTTGAAATTCCTAATGATAGATCCTGTGATTGTTTGATAAAATTGTTAAAAATATTAGCATAGCCAAATTCATCTTCACCCGAAAAAAGATTTGTCCCTTGATGCAAACTCGATTTGAGTGTTTCTAAGCCAACTTTTTGTCGTTGATAAGTTGCAAGTTGAGTTTTAATAGCTGTTTGTTGAGAGACTTCCATATTTTTTGCATATTGAATCAAAAACTCTCCTTTTACGACTGCCTTATTTTCAGCTAAATGGTTAATCAAAATCGCATTATTGCTGCTTGATTGGATCATAGCAATGACTTTCGTTGGTGTAATTTCACCGATAGATTTGATAGTCACTTCCTTTTGACCGATAAAAGAAAAAAGAACCAGAAATAGAACGAACAATACCAAAGGAAGAATAAGAACGGTCGCAAAGTTATGGTATCTTCGATGATAAAATTCTGCACTTTTAAACAGATTGGGATTCATAATTCACTCCTTATTTATTAAATAAATGATGATAAAAGCCTTGTCTTTCCATCAATTCAGCGTGGGAACCAGTTTCAATAATCTGTCCTTTATCAAGAACAATCACTTGATTTGTCCGCTTTGAAATGCTGAGACGATGAGCAACAAAAATAATCGTTTTGTCTTTTAAGCCCATCAGATTGTCAATGACCTTTTTCTCAGTTAGAACATCCAATCCGCTCGTTGCCTCATCAAGAATAAGAATTGGTGACTTTGTTAAGAGGGCGCGTGCTAGAGCAATTCTTTGCTTTTGTCCACCTGATAGACCAGCTCCATCGGACAATTCTGTTTGATATCCCATAGGCATTTGTTCAATATCCGAACGAATTTCTGCAATTTCACAAGCGCGAATAATCTCTTCTTGAGAAAATATTTGATTCGTCCCTAATGTAAGATTTTCTAAGATGGAACCACTAAAAATATAGGCTTGTTGTGGTAAATAATTAATATATTGACGAAGCGTCTTCTTATCAATCATTTTAAGATTATTTCCATTAAGACGGATTTGCCCTTTATAAGGCTCATAAAAATGAACCATCATTTTGGCAAGTGTTGTCTTTCCCGAACCACTGATGCCGACTAAGCTCACCTTATCTCCTGTTTTTATTGTTAAGTTAATATCCGATAACGTATCTCGTCCGAAGCCATATTTATAAGAAACATCATGAAAAGTAATGTCACCAGCCAAGAAATTTTTCTCTGTAATGACTTGTTTGGTTTTGAATTCGGATTCTACCAGATAAACTTCATTCAACCGATTGTTGGCAACCTTAGCCGATTGCAGCTTGGTTTGCAGATTGATGATACTTTCAAGTGGACTTGTAAAATACGAAAGGAGTGCATTAAAAGTAATCAGCTGTCCAATCGAAATTTTTTGAGACATAGCCAGAGAGGCTCCAACCCATAGAATAACAACATTCAAAATAAATTGTGCTCCTTGTTTGAGAGCTGTCTGCATAATGGAATATTTACTTAGCTTGAAAGTCTTATCCAGATAATCGACAAACTCACTATCAATCTTTTGGTAACGACTTTCTTCGCTGGTTAAAGATTTTATCGTTTCAATGCCATTAATATCTTCGATAATAGCAGAATTTACCATGGAATTACTTTGCATGACGTCATGATTCATTTTTTCAAAAGGCTTTATAAAAGCAAAAATAATCACTGTATAGATAGGAATAGCAAGCAGAGTGAGGAAGAAAAGGTTGGTATTCTGTAATAATAATACCCCTCCTACTATTATCAAAATAGAAAGGTCAAGAAAGAGTGAAAGTATTGTAGAAGCTAGAGCATCAATAATGGAATTAGCATCTGTAAAACGAGAAATAATCTCTCCAGTGCGTCTCGTAGCAAAAAAAGATATCGGTAATTCAAAAATGTGTCGAATATATGATAAAATTACATCGATGGTCAGTCGCTGACTAAGTATAATCAATAAGTAATCTCTGGAAAAACTCATCATTTGCTGCAAGATGTAAGTAATGATAAGCCCAATTGAAACGATTCCAAGAGTTGATTTCATCTGATTTGGAATGTATTCATCCAAAATCCCTTGCAGATAATAAGAACTAACAATGTTAATGAGGGTCACAAGCAAACTAGCTAAGACAATATAAAAAATCAAAGAACGCTGTTTAAAGATGAGTGGTAAAAAGCTAGTAAGCCCATTCTTCTTATCCTTATGTGGTTTATAGCTAGGTTCTGGTGCTAAAAAAATAGCAACACCAGTCCATTCTGTTGCAAATGTTTCTTTTGATATCTTAGTTATTTTTACACTTGGGTCAGGATCTCCAACTAGCAGACCTTTTTTCGTATTTTTATAGATAACATAATAATGTGGGAGTTTAGCTTTTTTCTGAACATGAACGATAAAAGGATAGGGAATAGCTTCCATATCAAACAAGGACATATCCCCTTGAATCGGTCGTGTCTCAAAGCCTATTTCTTGTGCTGCTTGAACAATTCCAAGAGCCGTTGTCCCTTCTTTACTTGTCTTAGCAAGTTCTCTCAGATGTGCAAGAGAGTAGTCTGAACCATAGTATTTTGCAATGGAAGCCAGCGCAGCGACACCGCAATCTCTTGCATCTATTTGAGGAACAAATGTTTTCTTAACATTCACAACAATGATTTCCTTTCTAAAATAAACTCGGATTATTTTTTACGTAGCTAATAGTAGACACGTAATTTGAGATAAGCGTCTATTAAAACATAATTTATCATCATACTAAAAGCAGAGCCGGTTAGTAGTATACTTAATATGGGAATAGAATGGATAAATAAATAGCTGAGTGATAAAAAAAGAATAAACAGTGCTGTGGCATTGCTATTTCCCCAATTTTGAAATTTTTCTAGTCGTAATAATGCAGTATTTGAAATATGAAATATTTTTTCTAAAATGAACATGTATACAGAAGAATTCCTTTCCTTTTTATACTCTGATTATCTCAAAATATTTCTGAAAAGCATTGTAAAAATCCCAAATGGTAGCTATAAGGTCCTGAATGGTTCAAAAAATACCGTTCAGGACCTATAATAGACCGTTCAGGATTTGCTCAGTTATCTTTCATTTGATATGGTAGGATATAAGTCAGGAGGAAACATAATGATTCAAATTCAACCTTTTTCGTTTATTAGCTCTATGTCGCTATATTTTATCGCTCTCTATCTTCGCACGATCCATCAATTATTTAAAATAAAGCTGCAATTGACGCATTCTGCACAAAGAACTTTTCGTCCAACTACTTATTTTGTGGTACAATCCAAATTTTTCTCATTTAAAGATGCCACCAAAAGAATTGAAACAATCCGAAAATACGATAAAAGAGGGAAAATTGTCCTTATTGGAGAACATATTGATTATGAACTGCTGTTTAGAAATCACTATCTTGTTTTCGGTGTCATTGATCGAACCAATGATCATTCTCTAAAATTTCTCAAGGAACAAATCTGGTTTTATTTGGCTGGAATTTATAAGTAATTCTTATGATATATGACAATAGAAAAAGACGAACCCTTTTCAGATTCGTCTTTTTCTATTTCGCTTTATATTTTATTTCGCTGCTTTGTACAATTCATCGACCTTATTCCAGTTGATAACTGAAAAGAAAGCTTTAATGTAGTCTGGGCGAACATTGCGATATTTCACATAGTAAGCATGCTCCCAAACATCAATTCCCAAAATAGGTGTTTTTCCTTCAGAGATTGGCGTATCTTGGTTAGCAGTTGACATCACTTCTAGCTTACCTTCTTTGTTTACCACCAGCCAAGCCCATCCTGAACCAAAGCGAGTCGTTGCAGCTGTCGTAAAGGCTATTTTGAAATCGTCAAATGAGCCAAAAGTTGCTTCAAGATCTGCTGCTAATTCTGCTGATGGTGCTGTTTCTTCTGGTGTCATCAATTCCCAGAAAAGAGCATGGTTGAGATGACCACCACCATTATTGATTACTGCTTGACGGATATCGGTTGGAATAGACTCAACATCAGCTAAAAGTCGCTCTAAATCCTCACCGATTTCAGGATGTTTTGCTAGCGCCACATTTACATTATTTACATAAGTATTGTGGTGTTTGTCATGATGCAAGTGCATGGTTTCTTCATCAATATACGGTTCCAAAGCATCATAAGCATAAGGTAGATCAGGTAAAATAATTGCCATTGGTTTTTCCCCTTTATCATTTTATATGAAAATGATAACGTAGACCCACAAAATTTTCAACTTATTTGCTTATAAGTTGTTGGTTACAATCTTTAATAAAGCTAAGTCAAATAAGTAATCTTTTTCGTAAACCCCTGATTTAATCTGATAATCTGTTTCAATCAAGCAGGAGAGAGACTTTTGTAAAATTTCCAAGGATAATGAGCGGACATCGCGCAAGGCATATTTAATTTGATAAGGATTCACCTTTCGTCCCAAATAACCAGACAAATCTGCTACAATCTGACTTTCATTACGTCCATTTTCAAAGAGGATTTTCACTTGTGCAAATATACGAAACTGGCCCAACATAATCGCAATCAGCTTGATTTCATCTTCACCTTGCAAGGTCAAATCTCGTACCAAACTTCTCGCTGCGTCCACCTTTTGATGCAAAATCATCTGGGTAAGATCAAAAATATTATCCTGTAAAGTTTTTGGAATTGCTTCAGCAATGTCCTCGCTTGTAATGATGCCATCTTTTTTATAATCCTTTAAAAAAGCTAAGTTTTTACTAATTTCACTAAAATCGAAACCAGATTTAATAAGCAATTCTTCTAAAACTTGCGAACGAAGTTCTAACCCCTGTTCTTGAACTTGCTTACTAAAGTAGGTGCGTAATTCTTGTTCTTTGGGCTCACTTGCTTCAAAAATTTTACCATCTCGCTTGAGCAATTTTACAATTCGCCGTTTACTGTCTAACTTCCCTTCTGCAAAAATGACTAATTTTGTCGTATCTGCAGGATTTTCCAAATATTGCTCAAAAGATTTTAATTCATCATCTGTCAAATAGCGCTTTTTAGCCGTTGTTATATCTAAAAAATGATCCAAAATAACGATTTTCTCTTCGGAAAAGAAGGGCAAACTCACTAAATCGATCTCCACATCTGGATAAGCAGCTTCTTTCATATCGAAATGGGTATAACGTAAATCTGCAGCTTCATAACAAATCTGCTGTAAGAACTGAGATTTTAATAATTCAAACTGACCCACGTCATCACCAGTCAAAATGGTTACGGCCGGCAAATTTTCTAAGCATAGCTGATTAACTTCTTCAATTGCTAGCATGATAACCTCCTTTTACGAGATTTATTTTTTAACACACTCTTTACTCTATCACAACTCTTGGGAAAAGACTGATTGGCATCTCAAACCAACTCCGTCCCACTTGCATCTTGCTTGATTTTGCCAACTTTCATCAGACCGCCTAAAGCTTTTTTAAACTGTCCTTTGGAAATGCCAAAGGTAGTCTTTATATCCTCTGGGGACGACTTATCATTCAAAGTCATAAAGCCTCCTTGACTTTCTAGATATGTCAGAATCATTTGAGCATCATTTTCCAGCATTTCAAAAGAGCGAGGTTTGAGTGAAAGATTAAGGGTACGATCAACTTCCCGAAAGCCAATCACCCGCACATCTAGCACTTGACCGAGACGTGGCTCAGTATAACGTTCGCTGGGGTGGATAAAGCCCAGCATATTGTTCTCCGGCAGATAAACAAAGGTGCCAGAGAGTTTGAGTCGATAAACAATGGCTGGCCAATTTTGATTTTGCATATTATTGTAGGCAGGACGAGCTAAGCGCTGGAAATCCTCCTGATAGGCCAAAAGTCCCCAAATACGCTCTTTTTTATCAACTGTTAAACGAATGTACAACTTATCCCCTTTTTTGGGCCAGAGTTCTTTTATCTCCGGCAAGATGTCCAGCGACACTACAATTTGCTTATCCGGAAGTCCTGTGTCGACAAAGACCCCCAGATCTTTGCGAACTTCTGTTACCATCCCCCAACCAAAAGTCGTCTGAGTTGCTGTGACTTCGAGAGTCGTCAGGCGAAGTCTCTGTTTCATATCACTATAGACAAAACCTTTGACCGTTTCTCCTAGCTGATACTTACCTTCTTCTTTAGCTAAAGCATAAGTCTGACCATCCTTTTGAACAAAGTAAAAACGATCGTTTTCATCAGTTACTAGACCTGTTATAAATGTTGCAAGATTTGTATTCATTTTTCTCTTTCTACCATTTAAAGGAGCATTGCTTCAGCTCCCTTTCAAAAGAAACTCAGCTAGCCAAACTAACTGAGTTTTAGTTTTTCATTTTCAATCATGGAAAGAAACATCACACTTCAAGCAATTCTTTTTCCTTAGTAGAAGTCATTTCATCGATGTGTTTAACAGCGTCATCTGTTACTTTTTGAATGTCTTTTTCAAGACCTTTCAGTTCATCTTCAGTAATTTCTTTTGCTTTTTCTTGCTTTTTCGCTTCATCCATAGCATCACGGCGGATATTCCGGATAGCAATCTTAGCATTCTCTCCAACTTTTTTTACTTCTTTAGCCAAATCACGACGAGTCTCTTCCGTCAAAGCAGGAATGACGAGGCGGATAACAGAACCATCGCTAGCAGGTGTAATACCCAGATCAGAAGCATTCAAAGCACGTTCAATATCTTTGATAGATGATTTATCAAAAGGTGTTACCAATAACACACGCGCTTCTGGAATTGTGATAGAAGCAATTTGATTGAGTGGAGTTTCCACTCCATAGTATTCTACTGTAATGCGATCTAAAAGACTAGCATTCGCACGCCCAGCACGAATACTACCAAATTCACGCGCTAAACTTTGATGTGATTGGGCCATTCTTTCTTTAGCTTTTTCTACAATTGCATTTGCCATAACTTAATCCTCTTCTTTTTCTACATTATTTGAAACAGTTGTTCCGATTTGTTCTCCGAAAACAACCCGTTTAATATTACCAGATTCGTTCATATTGAACACAACAAGATCAATATCATTGTCCATTGAAAGGGTAGAAGCTGTTGAATCCATAATCCGCAATCCTTTGTTAATCACATCACGGTGAGTCAATTCATCAAACTTCACAGCTGTCTTATCTTTCTTTGGATCTGCATTATAGACCCCATCAACACCGTTTTTCGCCATAAGAATCGCATCAGCTTCAATCTCGGCCGCACGAAGGGCAGCTGTTGTATCCGTTGAGAAATAAGGTGAGCCAACACCGGCACCAAAAATGACGATACGACCTTTTTCCAGATGGCGAAGTGCTCGTCCACGAATGTAAGGTTCTGCCACTTGCTGCATTGCAATCGCAGTTTGGACACGAGTATCCACACCTACTTGTTGCAATGAATCAGCCATCACCAAAGCATTCATAACGGTCCCAAGCATTCCAGTATAGTCAGCCTGCACACGATCCATTCCTGCTTCTGCCGCAGGCTCTCCACGCCAGAGATTCCCACCACCGATAACAAGGGCAATTTCAATACCCAAATCATGCACTTCCTTGATTTCCTCTGCCATTTTTTGAACGGTTGAAATATTAATTCCTATCCCTTTCTCACCAGCAAGAGCTTCACCTGATAACTTGATTAAAATACGTTTATATTTCGGGACTACCATTTTTACTCTCCTTATTTTATCTGTACTATTTTACCATAATTTATAATTTTTATATAGTCCTATTTTTTAAAATATCAAAATTAACAAAAGAAATTTAGTTTTTTTGACTGTCTCCTACTTCAATAATGTATGTAGCATATCCTTTTTTCTTTTAATAGATTAATTGATTTATTCCAAAAACGTTGTTGCTTTTATCTACTGTTTTTATCAGTCTGATAAACTCCATTTAAATATGAGTTATTCATAAAAAAACCCTATCCATCGATAGAGTTTTTATTCTTAAATTAAAGCGAGTTGACATCAACCTTAATACCTACACCTTGAGTAGTAGTGATAGTAAGATTTGTCATGTATGTTCCTTTTACAGTAGCTGGTTTTGCTTTGGCAATCACATCGTGGAATGCTTTAAAGTTTTCAACCAACTTGTCAGCTTCAAATGAAACTTTACCAATAATAGCTTGTACGTTACCTGCACGGTCTGCGCGGTAAGTAATCTTACCCCCCTTAGACTCTTCAACTGCTTTTGCAACGTCCATTGTTACAGTACCAGTTTTAGGATTTGGCATCAGGTTACGAGGACCAAGGACACGTCCAAGGCGACCTACAAGTGCCATCATGTCAGGTGTAGCGATTACTACGTCAAAGTCCAACCAGCCGTCATTGATTTTTGCAACAAGATCATCTTCACCAACGAAGTCTGCACCAGCAGCTTTTGCTTCTTCTGCTTTTGCACCACGTGCGAAAACAAGCACACGCTGAGTTTTACCAGTTCCGTTTGGAAGAACCATTGCACCACGGATTTGTTGATCCGCTTTTTTTACATCAATGTTCAAGTTATAAGCAACTTCTACAGTTGCGTCAAATTTTGCAAAGTTTGTTTCTTTTGCAAGTGCTACAGCTTCTTCTACACTGTATGCTTTTGTGCTGTCGATTTTTTCAAGAGCAGCACGAAGTTGTTTGCTTTTTTTAGCCATTTTCTATTCTCCTTGTAAGTGGTTCAATCGATTTTCATCTCCCACGTCCTTCTCGTCTGATGAAGTCTTGCGGGTTTGGGTGTTATTGATTAGTCAACAACAGTGAATCCCATAGAACGAGCAGTACCTTCGATCATACGCATTGCAGACTCAAGGTTTGCAGCGTTCAAATCTGGCATCTTCGTTTCAGCAATTTCTTGTACTTGTGCACGAGTAACTGTTGCAACTTTCGTTTTATTAGGTGTACCTGATCCTTTTTCGACACCAGCAGCTTTTTTCAAAAGAACAGCAGCTGGTGGAGTCTTTGTAACGAAAGTAAATGATTTGTCTTCGTATACAGAGATAACAACTGGAATAATCATGCCAGCTTGATCAGCTGTGCGAGCGTTGAACTCTTTTGTGAATCCCATGATATTGATACCGGCTTGACCAAGCGCAGGACCAACTGGTGGAGCTGGAGTAGCTTTACCAGCAGGGATTTGCAATTTTACAAGTTTTTCGACTTTTTTAGCCATTTTTAAATCCTCCTTTGTGGTTTTGGCGGCAATTAAAGTTTTTTACCTCCCACAAGTATGCTCATACATACTTTTCTATTATACACTAAAGCTGCTAAATTGCAAGAAAAAACACGAAAAATTTTTCTATCTTTCTCCAGTTTTTATGGTAAAATAAACTTATGACATTATTAAAAATAGCTTCTGTTTTATTTATCTTTTTAACTATTATTTTAACTATTATTATCACCAAATTATTTCGTCTGAAACAATTTGGCTTAAATTTTGCAGATTTAGCCTTTCCACTTCTCGTGCTAGAATTCTATGTCATCTCAGATAAAGCTTTCTATCACAGCTTATTGCCAGAGCTGACTTTAGCGCTCTCTACCTTAGCAATTGCTATTACCGTTTATTTTCTTAGAGTTAAACGCAGTTTTTACTATCCCAGATTTTTTAAATTCTTCTGGCGAGCTGGTTTTATTTTGACCTGCTTTCTATATCTCGCTATGGTGATTGGTTTGTTTTTATCAAAATGAAAAAATATCGGAAGTTTTAGATTTCCGATATTTTTTTTGCTGCTTGATATCTGTTCAACCATTGATCACATGTAGCAAATAATCGATTACTAATATATTGAAAGAATCTCATTAGCGATTCTAACATTAAAGAGAGAATGATTGTGAGGATAATGGTGATAGGTGAGATTTTAGATAAAGAAAAGATAGAGTGAAATAATAATCCTGAAACTATTAACCCAATAATATTAAAAAGTACTATCGTCGTTTTCATTCGATTGAGTGGCTGGATTAGTTTTATGATAATAATAAAACCAACTACAGCTAACAAGATAACTGATGAAGTTGCAACTTCTTGCGTAGATAATCGAAAAATTCGACCGCACACCATGACAATCAAAACGGCTAGCAAATCAACAAGCGCTGCCGGTATAGCATTCTGCAAAACTGTTCTAATAAAACGCCCTCGAATGCGTTGTTTATTCGGTTCCAGAGCTAACATAAATCCCGGAATCCCAATCGTAAATGCACTAATCAAAGAAATTTGGGAAGCTTGTAATGGATAAGTAAAAGCAAACAAGCTAGATAAAATAGCTAGCGAAATGGAAAAAATATTTTTTACAAGAAATAAGCTAGCAGAGCGTTGAATGTTATTGACAACTCTGCGTCCCTCTGTCACAATGTGGGGCATATGTGAAAAATCAGAATCCAGCAGAACAACTTGTGCAATTTGCTTAGTAGCATTATTGCCAGATTCCATAGCAATACTGCAATCTGCTGTCTTCATCGCTAAGATATCATTTACACCATCCCCTGTCATGGCGACTTTGTGCTGATTGGCTTGAAGCGCTTGAACAAATTTTTGTTTCTGTTGAGGAGTTACTCGACCAAAGATAGTATATTTTTCAACTGCTTGAGTGATTTTTTCATCAGTATCTAACGTTTGTGCATCTATATAATTATCTGCATGAGGAATCTCTGCTTTGGCAGCAACTGCCGCAACTGTGACAGGATTATCTCCTGAGATAACTTTAACTTCCACACCTTGAACATTAAAATATGAAAATGTTTCAGCCGCATTTTCTCGAATTGGATTTTCCAAAAGGATAAATAATAGTGGTTCTATCGTTTGAGTTAACTCACCTGTAAATGGTTGCTCTTTTGACTCAGCAAAAACAAGAACCCGCGTTCCACTTTCTGCATACTTTTGGATATAGCTGCGATATTCTTCCAGTTTTTCTTTTAATACAAATTCTGGAGCTCCTAAAATAAAGGTTCCCTCGTTAAAGCAAATGGCACCAAATTTGTTTTTTGAGCTAAACGGAAAGGTTGACAATACAGCCCAAGACTCTTTTGCTATTTCTGACACAAAAAAGTTTCGAATCGCTTCAATCGTTTCATTCTTATCTGGACTTGCAGCGAGATATTGTTTAAGAGCTTCACGTGAGATATTTTCGTTTTGATGGACAGAAAAAATTTGTGTGACCTTCATCGTATTTTCCGTAATGGTCCCAGTCTTATCTACACATAAAACATCCACACGAGAAAGAGACTCTATCCCTTTCATGCTATTTAACAAAACTTTCTGTCTCGCCAGACTAACCGCTCCTAAAGCTAAGGCTAAAGTCATCAACAGGTAGAGACCTTCTGGAATCATACCAATAATCGCCCCTACTGTCGAGACAATACTAACCTGGAAACTTTCATGATTGGTCACATAGCTTTGGAAAAATAAGATGAGTCCCAAAGGAATAATCAAAAATCCAATCGCCTTGACCAGATTATTGACAGAATGAACCATTTCAGATTCTTCTTTTCCAGATACTTCCTTGGCTTTCAACGTTAGTTGATTGATGTAAGAATCATCGCCTACTTTTTCTAAACGAGCATAAGCCTTGCCAGATACGACAAAACTACCTGACATGATGGTGTCATTTTCTTTCTTTACAATTTCGTCAGCCTCACCAGTTAATTGTGCTTCATTGACCCTCAAACCACCTGATACAAGGCAAGCGTCTGCATAAATTTGATCGCCTGCGGAAAAAAGAACGAGATCATCTTGTACTAGATCTTTCGTGTCTAGCTGAACTTCTCTTCCGTCTCGCATGGCAATTGCCGTATTGTGATGAAGCAACTGCATTTTACTCAATATTTTTCTAGCTCTTAATTCCTGAACAATTCCAATCAAAGAATTAATAATAACAATAGGTAAAAAAAGTAAATTATTCCATGATTGTACAATAACTAGCAACACAGCAAGGACAAAAAATATAAAATTAAAATAAGTAAACACATTCGACTGAATGATTTGCCAAGTTGTTTTTTCCGTGCTAACCGTTACTTCGTTGACCAAGCCTGTTTGGACGCGTGCTTTAACTTCTTTTTGACTAAGCCCTGTAAGTATCTCTTTTGACATATAGCCTCCATTTACAAGTCATGGTCTAATTTTATCAAAAAAGTCGAGTTTAAACCGTAGAAAAGTTACAGAATTGAAAAACATGAGATTTTCCATACTTTTTCTACAGAACTTTTGAAAGTTGATGAAAAGAAGCGATTCTACAACAAAAATGGCTTTTTTCATAAGAACATTTGTTTCAATCAAACAAATTAGAAAATCTTCTTATCTCAACCTCAAGGAGTATAAACTTTTCAATAGCACAGTCCATTTTTCTACCATTTGTCAAGTATATCAAGGTATTTGATGAAAAATAGTTTGATTTCCATAGTCAAACTAAGGAAATTGTATTTTTCTGAACTAAAGTTTCGTGTAAAAAGTGTACACTAAACCAACACCTTATCTGGTGATTTTTTTGATAAGGCGTTACAATAATATGGCATAAACAATTTTACCGATTTTGGGTAGAAGTATAATCATAAAGTTTGTTATGCGTTATGAGGTAATACATTGTTCTAATGAGACGATGTATAGAGGCAATCGTGTGTGGTTTGGTTGAAGTCACTTGCGATTGTCTTTTCCGTTTCTCATAGAAATCTGCGATATGACAAGGATTGGTGTGACTAGCTGAAGCTATGTTATGAATGCACTTAAAGAGAATCTTTCTGGCATAGGGATTCCCACGTTTAGTGATATGTTCCTTGGCTAGAAAGTTTCCAGATTCATAGTGTCTGAGGTCAATACCGATAAAAGCATTGATTTGATTGGCAGAGTGAAATCGACGAATGTCACCAAGTTCGCCAATAATACTTGTCGCTGTGGTTTCGGCTATTCCAGGAATAGAGAGAAGAATCTCGTATTCTGGCAAAGATTGAGCCAATGTTACCATCTCCTCTAAAACACCTTGTCTGTGTTCAGAAAGCCTAAGTAACTCCCCTGCATAGTATTTGACCTCTTCTATCACAGGAGAGGTTTTCTTGACCGCACAATAAGACTGATTAGCTAGTTTTGTAAGCTTATCTACTAAGTAAGTCACACGTTTTTCAGAGATGCGTTTTACCGTAGACTGACGGATGATAGCTGTTAATGTGGCGTCATCTGACTCCAGTACAAAACTATTACATGGAAAAGTCATGACCAAGTTCCAATATTGTTCCCCAGTTGGTGCCGACAAGATGTTTTCCAATTCAGGAAAAGTGACCTGTAAAACCTTGTGCAGACGGTTTTTAGCGCAGACAATATCCTCAGTAAGATTCTGATAGAAACGGCTGAGATCGCGTAATTCTTGATAAAGCGCTTCTTGGACATAGCTTGGTTTACGATTGAGGATGAACTGAGACGCAGCTAGTTTTTCAGCGTCAATCTTATCGGTTTTACGTACTCGTAAGCTATCCAGTTGTTTTTTGGATTCTAAGGGATTGAGCCGTGTATAAGCGTAACTATTATTCTCAAAGAAGGCCTGAAGACGACGAGAATAGACACCAGTCGCCTCGAAGACAATCTCTGGCTGGTGAACAGTCTTCAAGTCCCCAAGTAGTCGATTAAATCCGATGGCATCATTGGGTATGGTATAGTCATGTACTTTTTCTCCATTGACCAAGATGGCCACTTCTGAACTTGCTTTACTCACGTCAATCCCAAAAACTACTCGCATGATATTACCTCTTTGTCTTGAATGATTCCTTACTTTAGTGATGTCATTTTCAATACTCGACGTTTTTCGTCCCACATACTTTGATAACATTCTTCCTAAAACAGGTGTCTTGTCAGTTTTAGTTACGACGTCTAGCGCCAAAGGACTTATCGACTTAACAAGACACCACTACTTTAACATAACGAAAAAGTAGTGAGTACTTTCTCCCGTCGGAGATTTCCTCACTACTAATCTTAGTATGTTTTAGTTGTTCAATAACACTTTTCTTGGCTTGGTTCCTTCTGCTGGTCCGATAACACCAGCAGCTTCTAGCTCTTCCATAAGCCGAGTTGCACGATTAAATCCGACAGACAATCGACGTTGGAGCATTGAAGCACTGGCCTTTTGAGTTTCTATAACTAAAGCCTTGGCTTCTTCAAAGAGTGGATCTCCTTGTTCACTCTCGCTACCTGAATCCATATCATTTTCAGATACTTCTCCCGGGTCAAAATTATCATCATAATCAGCTTCTGCCTGATTCTTGACAAAGGTTACAATGTGCTCTACATCTTCATCAGAAATGAACGATCCTTGCAGACGAACAGGATGATTTTCATCAATCGGCTTAAAGAGCATATCCCCACGTCCCAAGAGTTTCTCAGCGCCATTTTCATCTAGAATCGTTCGACTATCGGTTCCGCTAGAGACAGCAAAAGCAATTCGTGACGGAACATTTGCCTTGATGAGTCCAGAAATAACATCAACTGACGGACGTTGGGTAGCTAAAATCATATGAATCCCAGCTGCTCGTGCCTTTTGCCCTAAGCGAATAATGGCATCTTCCACTTCTTTGCTAGCTACCATCATGAGGTCTGCCAACTCGTCCACAATGACCACAATCAAAGGAAGAGGAATTTGTTTATATTCCGGTTGACTTGCATTGTATTCAGCTACCTTAGCATTGTATCCTGCAATATTGCGAGCACCGACCTTAGAAAAGAGCTCATAACGATTTTCCATTTCATCTACCACTTTTTGCAAAGCTCGACTCGCCTTGCGAGGGTTGGTCACAACAGGGATAAGCAAGTGAGGAATATCATTATAAACAGACAATTCAACCATTTTAGGATCGACCATCATGAACTTGACTTCATCTGGTCGTGCTTTCATGAGAATACTAGCAATAATGCCGTTGACTGCAACAGATTTCCCTGAACCAGTCGATCCTGCTACTAGCAAGTGAGGCATTTTTGCCAAATCAAACGTCCGAACAGATCCATTGACGGCTTTTCCTAGAGGAATTTCGAGTAATTTCTTATCATCTGTCTTAGACTGTTCCCAGAGTTCACGGAAAGTGACCATCGCAATCTCTGAGTTTGGTACTTCAATTCCGACCAGAGATTTACCTGGAATGGGTGCCTCAATCCGCACATCTTTAGCGGCCAAAGCCAAAGCTAAATCGTCAGAAAGATTGGAAATACGATTAACCCGCACGCCGACAGCTGGTTTAACTTCATACTTAGTCACAGATGGTCCGATTTCAGCTCGTTCAACAGTAGCACGAATACCAAAGCTAGCAAAGGTTTCTTCTAAAATCTTGATATTTCCGCGGACAATTTTCTTTTCTTTTGATTGATTTTTAGGCTTATCAGGCGCAAACAAATTGATCGTTGGCAGTTTGTAATCGAAACTTTCTTTAGGAGTGAAATTCACTTCCACATCTTCATCTATATCATCTTGCTGATCTTCTTCGTGTGATTTCTCAGTTATATCCTCATCATAATCGTAGATTTCCGGTTCTCCCTCTTCAAATTGAATCGGAGTATGCGCCAAAACATCATCATTTAAAATTTCTCCCATTTCAGGATCAATTTGAGATTCATCTTGCTCCATCTGAATAGCATTCATTGTTTCCTGTGCAGCTTTTTCTTCTTTCTCCACAAATCGTTGTTGGCGCTTCGCTTCCCGCTTTTCATTCCATGTATGATAAACTTCACTTAATTTTTCAAAAATATCATAAATTGAATATGGACTGATAAGAAGGAAACCTAACAATATCAAGAGAACACCAATAAAGTAAGAACCAATATTTGAAAATAAAAAGGCCACAGGAGCATAAAGAGCAGCTCCTAATAAACCGCCACCAGCAAAAGCACTGACTTTAAATGAGCTTAAATCTGTTAAAATCCGTGACAAGGTTATACTCAGAACCTGCTCTTTTAAATTTAAAATATTTACAAAATAAGCTTGAAATATGAGTAGAAAGCCAATAAAAATACTGAAAAAGCCTGATTTATAACCTTCATGCTTATTGACCCACTTAAAAAAGAAAAGATAAATGAGACTACCTATAATAGCCATATAGGCCAAACTTCCTACTAATAATCGAATAAGGTTGTAAAGAGTGATTCCAACGGCACCCCATTTTAAGGCTGCAAAAAGAAGCAAAAAAGCAACTCCGAAAGTTACTAACATCCTTCGAATAGCTTTTTGACGCTCTAATTCTGCTTTTGTCGGCCGTCGTGTTGTTCGGCCTTGTCTACTATTTTTCTTATTTGCCATAACCTTTATTATATCATAAGTTAGCTGCTAATCCAATGAAAGAAAAAAGCAGAAGTTCCATGTTTCCACTTTTTAAACAACATTGCTTACTTCCAAATCACATCATCATTCCCATCATCTTCTGGCAAGACAAACCACAAAATCAAGTAAGGGATCAGACCGATTCCATATACAAAAAATGCTACTCCCCAGATTAGTCGTACAATGGTAGGATCAATGTCAAAATAATTTGCAACACCTGCACAAACACCCGCAATTTTTTTATTTCGCACGTCTCTTGTCAATCTTTTAGCCATTCTCTGTCCCTCCTTTATAGATTTATTATAACATAAAATGTTTATCATTAAATTAATCTAATAAAGAATTTCCGTATACTAATTGTCAAAAATTCATCGTCAGCAGGATTAAAAACATTACTTTTGCAATCGACCTAGAATAAAGTGAGAAATTGGTCCAACAATCAGAAAATTCAAAAGAAAAGCTACAATAAAATTGGTTAGCCAAGTTCCTAGATAATTGGCTAGTGAAAGCGGTACGCTATTAAAAAATATACCATAAAAAGGCATCGGTGAAACCATGATCAGAACCATACCACCTGAAACAAGAATAATTTTCTACCAAGTTTTATGGCATTCCGTTAAAAATTTAAAAGCAAGTTCTTTTACAACTGATTCTGCTACAAGTAGGTCCAAGAAAAAAGCGATAAACAATCCTGGCACATATCCCATTGCTAAATGAATCCCCAAAAAATGCCCTACAACAGACAACTACAAAATGCTCATTTCCAAAACCCTCATGCTACACATGAGGACTGTAAAAAATAATGATTTCCTAAAATTCTCAGGCAGCAAATGCCCCATTTCTTTATTGCTAAACGCTGTTTTAGTACAAAAAAAGAGCCCGATAGTGCCTTTTAGTTAGCATAGATAACCCTCAAAAGATTTGAAAAATTAGCTTGTTTATAGTAAAATGTGAATAGTTTTAAATTCAGAAAGGACATGTATGAAAAAATTACTCATTTTAGCATTGGCTGGAGTCTTATTTTTAACAGGCTGTGGCAGCATAAAAAAAGCTATTCGGGGAAATGAGACTTCGGGATCAAGTACAACAACATCCAGCTCAGATACCACAGATAAATTAGCTGAAGAACGAAAAAAAGTATTGACAGATAAGAATATCTCTTTCCCACAATTGTCTGATAAAGTCGCAGATAATGAAGCACAAGTGAAAATAACAACGACGGAAGGTGCTATCACTCTAAAACTTTTTCCTAAATATGCTCCGCTGGCTGTAGAAAATTTCTTGACTCATGCTAAAGAAGGTTATTACAATGGCTTGATTTTCCATCGTGTCATCAAAGATTTTATGATTCAAACAGGAGATCCCCTAGGAAATGGTACTGGCGGGGAATCAATTTGGAAAGGAAAGAATGAAAAGATTGATTCTGGAAGCGGATTTAAAACAGAGATTTCTCCTTATCTCTACAATATCCGTGGTGCGTTATCAATGGCTCGTTCTTCAGATCCAAATTCTAACGGTAGCCAATTCTTTATCAATCAAAACAATAAAGATAATTCTAGCAGACTATCAAGCGATGCTTATCCTGAAAAAATCATTGAAGCCTATAAAAAAGGGGGGAATCCTAGCTTAGACGGCGATTATACAGTTTTTGGACAAGTTACTTCTGGTATGGAAGTTGTAGATAAAATTGCTACAACAGAAACCGGTGAAAACGATAAACCCAAAAAAGAGATTAAAATTGAGAAAATTGAAATCATCAAAGATTATACATTTAAGAAATAGGGACAAAACAGAGTCTGGAACAAAAATGTTCCAGACTCGTTTGCTTTCTATACACAGTAGTTGAGTGGGCTCTAATGCGCTAATGTTTCAGCTTTTACAGACCTACTAGACCTTGCAGAGGTGAGATGGTAAAATCGATTTCTTACGAAATACCGATTTTTGTCCCACTCCTCGTTTTCTTTATTCTTACGTTAATTGATTAAAATCCCAAATCTGATCCATCCAGCCTTCATAGAAATCAGGCTCGTGGCAGACCATGAGAATGCTGCCCTTGTATTCTTTCAGAGCTCGCTTCAGCTCTTCCTTGGCATCTACATCCAGGTGGTTGGTCGGCTCGTCCAGCACCAGAAAATTATTTTCTCGGTTCATGAGGAGACAAAGGCGGACCTTGGCCTGCTCCCCTCCGGATAGGACTTGAATCTGACTTTCGATATGCTTAGAAGTTAGACCACATCTAGCCAGAGCAGCTCGGACTTCTGCCTGATTAAGGGCCGGAAAGGCGTTCCAGACTGCTTCGAGCGGTGTCTGACGATTGCCACCTTCGACTTCCTGCTCGAAATAACCCAATTCCAGATAGTCTCCACGTTCTACTTGACCAGCTATTGGAGGAATGATACCTAGCAAACTCTTGAGCAAGGTTGTTTTCCCAATCCCGTTCGCCCCTATGATAGCCACCTTCTGATTGCGCTCAAAAGTCAGATTAAGAGGCTGGGTCAGCGGACGGTCATACCCAATCTGCAAATTCTCAGCCTGAAAGATAAAACGGCCAGGTGTGCGGGCAGACTTGAAATCAAAGGATGGTTTTGGTTTCTCACTTTGCAACTCAATAATGTCCATCTTATCCAGCTTTTTCTGACGGGACATTGCCATATTCCGAGTAGCTACACGGGCTTTGTTGCGCGCTACGAAGTCTTTTAAATCAGCAATTTCCTTCTGCTGCCGTTCATAGGCTGCTTCCAGTTGAGATTTTTTCATTTCATAGACTTCCTGAAACTGATAATAATCTCCAGAATAACGAGTCAGATGCTGATTTTCCACATGGTAGACGATATTGATCACATCATTCAAGAAAGGAATATCATGCGAGATCAGAACAAAGGCATTTTCATAGTTCTGTAGGTAGCGTTTAAGCCAGTCAATGTGCTCAACATCCAGATAGTTGGTTGGCTCATCCAAGAGTAGGATATCCGGTTTTTCCAGAAGCAGCTTAGCCAAGAGAACCTTGGTCCGCTGCCCACCAGATAGCTCTGTCACATCACGCTCCATACCGTAGTCCATGACACCCAGAGCTCGTGCGACCTCGTCAATCTTAGCATCTAGAGTATAGAAATCTCGACTCTCCAAGCGATCCTGTAGCTCGCCCACTTCCTCCATAAGAGCATCAACATCGGCTCCTTCCTCAGCCATGCTCATATAGATTTCATTGATGCGGGCCTCTGTCTTGAAAAGCTCGTCAAAGGCCGTACGCAAGACATCACGGACAGACTGACCTTGATCCAGCACAGCATGCTGGTCCAGATAGCCAACCGTCACATACTTGGACCACTCGACCTTGCCTTCATCCGGTAGCATTTTCCCTGTCACAATGCTCATAAAGGTTGACTTACCTTCACCATTAGCACCAACCAAGCCAATATGCTCACCCTTGAGCAGACGGAAGGATACATCCTCAAAAATAGCCCGGTCACCAAAACCGTGGCTGAGATTTTTTACTTCTAAAATACTCATCTTTTCTCCTCTATCATTGATTACAGTTCCTTGATTATACCATCAAAAGGGATTTTTTGGCAAGACAGAAGAAAAGGAAAAGCGAGCAACTTAAGTCTCGCTTGCTTGTTCTCAATTCGCATGATGAGTATGTTTAGTAATCCACTGGGTCAGTTTGATATTAAGCCAAAAACCATAAATACCAAAGGTAACAAGCGTCAAGAGCCACCACTTGATCCAATTTCCAAAAAGCTGCATGGCAGTACCATCAAAGTAAAGACGGTTCCCATCAATAACCGTATGTTTTATCTTCCAACTATATAAGATACACATGCCCCAAGGTGCACAGATACCTAGCGTCAAAACTGTAATCAAGATAGCTAAAATAGCATGACCAATGTAAGAAAAGAGACCGCCATCGAAATAAGACTCTTTGTACATAATATCTCCTCCCCTATTTAAACCAACTCTTTCAGAAACTGAATCAGTGTTTCTGATGAGCGTTTCCCGGCTTCAAGAATGAATTCATCAAAAGTGACATTAGCATCATGGCTAGCTGTGTCGCTCATAGCTCGGAGAACCATAAAAGGTAGGCCAATCGAGTGAGTAGCTTGGGCAATAGCAGCGCCTTCCATCTCGACAGCTAAAACATCTGGAAAATGCTGCTTGATACGATTAATCTTATCTTGACCGGCAACAAAGCTGTCACCTGTCGCAATTAAACCAACACGACTCGTCTGATGTGTCTTTTCTAAAATCTTTTTCATTTCAGAAACCAAATAACGGCTAGCTTCAAAATAAAGTGGCTGGCGCGCCATTTGTCCGTATTCATAACCAAAAGCTGTTACATCTACATCGTGGTATACTAGACGGTCAGCAACTACAATATCGCCGATTTCCAACCCTTCGGCTACCGCTCCAGCTGATCCTGTATTAATCACGGCTGTGACCTTGAAGTCATTGACCAAAACAGCTACACTCATAGCAGACATGACCTTGCCGATGCCGCTTTCTACCAGCACGACTTCATGTCGACCGATACTTCCTGTATGGTAAACATGCCCCAAACATAAGTGTTTTTCAGCATTTCCTAAGTTTTCCACTAAGATTTTTAATTCCTCAGGCATAGCTGCAATAATTCCGATTTTCATTATTTCCTCTCATTCTATCATAAAAAAAGCGAAAGTCTAAGCTTCTCGCTTTTTTATAGCCAAATAATAGCAGCAATCAAAGCCATCAAAAGCAGGACAATCCAAAATAGAATTTTGTTTAATTTCGCTTGAAATACTCCACGTTTTGCATTTTCAATGCGTCGGCTTTTGGTTACCGTTGGTTCCACATCAATTTGCAGCGTATCTTGATTGAAGCCACTATTTTGAGAGGAATAACCAAATTGACTTCTGGTCGTTTTTAAAATTTTGGTTTCTTCCTCATCATGCAAAGGTGGACCTGAAATATCTTCACCACGATTTGCCCTTTCAATCATTTCATCTGTTAATAAAGGTCTTCCCATAAGCGTTCCCCTATCTTCGATTCATTTTCATTTCCCAATATTGGAGTGCAATAATAGTTTTTGCATCACAAATACCACCACTAGCAAGGAGAGCTTTCGCTTCTTCCAAGGTCACTTCATAGAGTTCTAACGTCTCGTCCTCATCTTGTGGACGAGGATTTTCAACTTTTGTCAAATGGCTAGCGCTATAAAGTCTGATTCGCTCATTGCAAAAGCCAATCGCCGAATAGAAATCATAGAGCAGTTCCAATTCACCTGTATAGCCGGTCTCTTCTTCCAATTCACGCAAAGCAGCAGCTTTAGGATCCGCATTTTCACCGACTTCTAACTTGCCTGCCGGAATTTCATAAGAGGTTGCTTCAATAGCTTTGCGGTACTGCTTGACCAAAATCATTTTGTCTTCTGGGGTTAACGCAATAACTGCTACAGCACCATTATGGAAAATCAAATCACGGTAAGCTGTCCCTTTCCCAGCCGGTAGCTGAACTTTATCCTTGACAAGGTTAAAAATAGGACCTTGATAAATTTCTGTTCGTTTTAGCGTTTTTTCTTCAAAATCCATAGCCGTTCCTACTTATTATCTGGATGATGTGGCAAGCGTTTTGCGTATTCATCTTTGTTAATCTGACGTCCACGTCCGATGGCAATAGCGTCTGCTGGTACATCCTTAGTAATGGTTGAGCCTGCACCGACAAGAGAATTGTCTCCAAGCTCCACTGGCGCAATAATGGTCGAATTAGAACCCACAAAAACATTATTTCCAATGACTGTCTTAAATTTATGCTGTCCATCATAATTCACTGTAATCGTTCCAGCACCAAAATTAACATTCGCTCCCACTTCAGAATTTCCAATATAGGTCAAGTGTCCAGCTTTGGTATTTTCACCGATAGAAGAGCCTTTCACTTCAACGAAATTTCCTACATGTACATTTTTAGCAAGATGTGAATTTGGACGGACATGAGCGTAAGGTCCTACCGTTACACCATCTGCAACTGTAGACTCCTCAATCATCGAATTTGTAATCACAGTTTGTTCTCCGATAATAGAGTCAACGATATACGTACCGTTTGTCAAAATGCTGCCTGCACCAATTTTCGTTTTTCCTTTCAAGGTAACATTGGCTTCAATTTGGACTTCTGGTTCAATTTCTACATCTACATCAATATAAGTCCCTTCTGGATTAACAAAACTAACACCATTTAGCATGTGAGCTTGATTGATGCGCCGATGCATAATGCCTTCTGCTGTTGCCAACGCTACGCGGTCATTAACTCCCAGACTTTCATCAAAATCTTTCAGAGTATAAGCGCCGACTTTTTCACCATTTTCACGGAAAATGCTGATTACATCTGTGATGTAGTATTCTCCTTGCGCATTATTGGTGTTGATATTTTTCAATGCCTCAAAGAGACGAGCATTATCAAAAACGTAAGTTCCCGTATTGATTTCCTTGATTTGTTTTTCAAAATCCGAAGCATCTTTTTGCTCCACAATTTTGAGTACTTCTTCATGCTGATTACGGACAATTCGACCATAACCAAATGGATTTTCCGCTTCTGCTGTCAAAATCGTTGCAACATTCTTGTGATTGATATGAAAGTCAATCAGATTTTTCAGGCTTTCTCCTGTAATTAAAGGAGTGTCTCCTGCAATCACCAATGTTTGTCCTGCCAGTCCTTTCAGTGCAGGCTCTGCCATCATAACTGCATGACCAGTTCCCAACTGCTCGGTCTGACGGACAAATTCTGTCTGACCTGCCAATACTTGCTCAACCATTTCTGCTTTGTGCCCAATCACCGTCACAGTCTTTCTTGGTGCAATGGCAGTAACACTTCTAAACACATGTTCTAACATGGAAATTCCAGCAACTTTGTGGAGCACTTTTGGTAGATCTGATTTCATACGAGTGCCTTTTCCAGCTGCCAAAATAATTGCATAATTTGTCATAATAGTTCCTTTTATCAAAGTAAATTTACTTTATTATATCACTTTTTGTATCATTTGTTAAGATTCTCTCTGTAATGCTTTAATCTGCATCTTTTATAGCGGATAAACCTTGTGAAATTCTTCTAAGACAACACCGCTTTCTTGCGAAAATTCCAAACCGACTTCTGCCAACCACTCTGTAAAAAGTTCCTGATGGACTTGCTGCCAATAAGTCAATGATTTGTCACCCTCTCCTTCCTTGAAAGCATGGTCTGCTGAGACTTGACAAAAAGGCACTACAGAGACTTTAGTAATTTTAATGATACAGACGGCCCTGCCCTGACTGTCTAAGATGACATCAAAGGTTCCTGCTTGCGGCAAGGGTTCATTTTCAATCTTATAAAGTTCATAAGCCGAAGCCGTTGCAGTCTTCTCTCCACGCAGCACCAAATCAGCCAGTTGATCTGCAAAGACTCCGAAGGCCCAAGCATCGATTTTATCACCGATTGCAGGATTAAGAGTTTTGTATTCATTCCATAATTGTTCTGGAGTCATGAGTCTCTCCTCTCATTTAAACTTTCCTTGATGATTCAGGTACAACATATTTCTCATATAATTCGCTAAAGATGTTGAGATTTCTTGCCTGAAGTATATTCTCTCAATGACTTCTGTTTGTCTTTTGCTTATGTCTAATACATCATAATCACCATTAACAAAAGCATGTAGCTGCATTTTATCAATAAAATACTTAAAATCGTTGTGAAATTGATTTAGCCAAATCGGTGTTGTTTTATGTTGATAGGCGGGTGTCATTGGGGTTTCTTGTTCTTGAAAATAACATTTTAAATCAAACAGCAGGCAATCTATTCTATCTAAATATTTGGTATGGCGATACGTGTTAATCGTTGGTGCTTTATGCTTAGGCCATAAAAAATGAAGATTCAAGTTTGAACGCACACACTCATAATCTTGTCGCCAATATTCATATTTCTTATGATGAAAATCAATAATCTGCTTTCTACCACAAATCACATCTGCTGATAAACGGACCTTTGTTCCTTCAATTTCTTCCAGCAAGTAATATTTTTTTGCAGGTAATTTAAATTTATCACCTAATTGCTGATATAAGCTAAAATCACAAGAATCTGGATCCTCACACAAATTCTCAAAAATACAAGAAATATAATTTGGATCTGTTTTTTCCAAAAATTGGTAAAAATCGCTCTTATAAAATGCATCACAGCGCCTTAAACTGTCTTTATAAACGTCCATACTCCCTCACTTCAAACTCCAGCCACCATCGATTTTGAGAATTTCGCCCTGCATAGGCTGAGCTTTTCCTGAGGCGAGAAATAGAGTCAACTCAGCTACTTCCTCTGGTTCTATCCAACGCTTAATAGGGGTTTCATTTGCCACCCAATCTGCTAAGCCACCTGGTTCAAAATCTGCCGCAGTCATCTTGGTTTTGACTGCTCCTGGTGCAATTCCAAAAATCTGAATTCTTGCTTCAGCATAATCAAGTGCTAATTGCTTGGTAAATCCTGCTAAAGCATGCTTAGAAGAGGTATAAGCATGACCGCCACCACCAGCTAAACTCGATGCGATAGAGCACATATTGATAATGATGCCTGAGTTTTTCTTCAACATCTGTGTCAGATAATAACGAGTTAATTCTACCGGTGTCACATAGTTAATCTCGAAAATTTCTTGGATTTCTTGAGCAGTCTGCTCCAGTAAAGGTTTATAATCATCTAGTACTCCAGCTGTATTGCAGAGGACATCTACCTGCGGACACCAGTTAAAAACTGACTGAAGCGCCAGCGTTAAATCTTGTTGAAGAAAATGAAAATCTCCTGTTAGATTTGGTTCTTTAGACTGGTCTACACCATAGACGCGCCAGCCATTTTCCAAAAAGAGCTGTGCCTGTGCTCGTCCAATCCCTGAACTGACTCCCGTCACCAATACTGTCTTAGTCATGAACTTCCACCCAGTCATCTGCTAAGACATCACAAGGAGTTGGGCTCCACATGGAAAAGCCTTCCCCTTCGCCTGACACGTTGATAAGAAAGTACGGAGTCACATCAAGTGTCACTCCATTTTGTTCAATGCTGTCAAAAAGCTGGATGTAGTTCTCTGCCCCACCCCAACCAGTACGAACGTATTTCTTCTTAGCTTTCAGACCTGGTAAAATTTCTTCAAATGTCATTATCTTATACCTCTTTCTTCTTTTCATATAACTAGTATAGCAAAATATGATGTCCTACGCTGTTTTTTCCTTGCCTTTTGCTGCTACTTTTGCTAGACTAGCAAGAGTAAATGAATTTTGAGTAAGTATTTTTGTTTTTCATCTTTACTTTTTCTATTTTTTACACAATCTTTTAGAGAAAGGAAGTAAGATGTATGACACAAGGTACAGTAAAATGGTTCAATGCTGAAAAAGGCTATGGTTTTATTTCACAGGACAATGGATCAGACGTTTTCGCTCACTTTTCAGCGATTCAATCTGACGGATTCAAGTCACTGAATGAAGGTGACAAAGTAATGTTTAACATTGAAGAAGGTCAGCGCGGTCTTCAAGCAGTCAATATTACAACATTAGCATAAAACAAGACAAGACTGGGATTTCCAGTCTTGTCTTGTTTTAAAATGACGTTATAATGTCAAGTTCACTTTTTACCATAAACAGTCAAATTTGCAAAGATAATGAAATGTGTAGGGACATCTACTTAGTGCCTCCGCTTTTTCATTTCACTTTTTACCTATTTTTTCTTTCAGCAAACGGATGAACTCTTCATTGGTTCCATTCGTTATAATAGCATTCATCACTATCTTTCTTTGCAACAATTTAGTGAAAGTATCAGTTGGAAGTTGTTCTACTAATTCTTCCCAACTTCGTTTCGTCAACTGATTCAGGTCCTTTAAGCTACTTGCTTCCAACCTTTTTCTTTCTACTTCATTTTCAGGATAACCCATACCAAACTCACCATCAAATAATTTATCCAATGTATATTGCAGGTTCAATTCTCCTTGCCAACCAAAATTTAACCCTAATGGCAGGGAAGCAACATTTCCTCCATTGATTCGTCCAAAGAGGAAAGCATCTTGTGGGGTCTCTATATAGCCACACAAAAGACCTGGTAAACTATTACAGGCAAGCATCATACCTTGACCTGAAGAGCAACCTGTTACAACAAAATCCACTGCTCCACTTTCTATTAAGAGACTAATCATCATCGCTATGTTAACATAAGAATACTGCTCGTTCTCCTCCTCAAAAATACCAAAATTCAGCACTTCGTCAGACGATTGGACTGCTTTTTTTACAGATTCAAATAGCAGCGAATTCATATTTCTTCGAGTGGTTCCTTGGATAACCGCAACTCTCATTTCAACTCCTTTTCCATTTTGACAAAAAGGTAACTATCGCCATTGCTTTCCTGAGGCTGCCGCCCAATCACGTTGAAACCACAATGAAGATAGAGCTTTTGAGCTCTTTGATTAAAATCTGCAACTGAGAGAGCTAAGCTTTTTACTGAGATATTTTCTTCAATAAACTGCAGAATGGTTTGTAAAAACTCTTCCCCTTGACCTTTACCACAATACTCTGGCTTCATCCCTAAACCTAGTTCTTGCTTGTCTTTGCCAACTGGGAAAAGACAGAAAAAACCATACAATTCATCATTTTTGAGAATTTGATAATAGTGATTGCCGCGCGCTTCAGGAGATAAAATTTCTTCATAATCCTCAGGATCTGCTTGCATATCATAAAAGCTATAAATTCCTTCATAATGCCAATTATTAGCAATTTCTTCTGCATTACTTTGCCTTAATGGTTCAATCTTCATAGATGTCCTTTCTCAAAATTCCCAATAAAAACGTTTCTGATCAGCTTTTTCCTCACAACCCAATTTTCGATAAAACTCATGAGCCTTCATTCGTGAAATACCAGAGTTTATTCGAATACCTGTATAACCAGCTGCCACGCCCTCTTCACGAATAGCCTGCATCAAAGCTTTGCCATATCCCTGACCTTGAAAATCTTTGTCAACTGCTAATGCCAACAGGTTGAGTAAAGGCGGAAAATAGAGGCAATCATAGCTAGCTGCATGAGCATAGCCAATCACTTGTCCAGCTTGGTTTTTGGCTACTAAAATAATCTGTCCTGGCTGCTGCAAAACTCGTGCTAATTGAGCTTTCGTTGCTCCAATATCATAATTGTAACCCAAGATCTCCAAGTTGATTTTTTGGATAGCTGCTGCATCTGACAATTTTGCATGACAAATCATCAAAACACCTCTATATCAAAAAACAGCCTAGCTGGCTGTCTGGATTAAAACTCATCAATTGATTTCCGAATGGTGGTAGCCATAGATAAAATAGATTATCGTTCCGACTAGTAAAGCAAGCCCAAATGCTATCCAAGTGTCAGAGCCATATTGGCTCATGAAAGACAGGCAGATAATAATCGATAGGATAGGCGTCAAAGGTACCAAAGGAGTTTTAAATTCCCCTGCTTGAGGAAGCCCTTTGTCCTTTCGAAGCTTCAAAATAGCAACTGCTAACAACATCAAATAAGCCAATGTACAGATATTCAAAAAGGAGGCAATACTTGCTAAAGGAAACATCCCCGCACAAACTGCTGCAGCTATTCCCACCAAAATCGTAGCATTTTTCGGAACTCGACTAGTAGCAGTTAATTTTCTAAAGGACTTTGGCAGCAAACCATCACGCGCAATACTATAAATCATACGCGACAGAGCATAGGTCATGGAAATACAGACAGTAATCAACGTCAAAATAGCCACTACCGACACATAATTAGCCGCCCAGCTAAGCCCCACACTACGAAGGGCGAAAGCGACTGCATCGGCTACATCTAACTGGCTGTAGTGAACAATCCCTGTCAAAACCAATGTCACTAATATATAAAGAACTGTTACAATGGATAGAGACAACACAATCCCTCGTGGAACATTTTTTTGTGGCTCCTTTATCTCGTCTACCGCCATAGATATGGACTCAAAACCCAAAAAGGCAAAGAACATCAGAGAAGCACCAGCCATAATACCAACTTCACCACCATACAGTTTACCAAATCCAAATGGAGCAAAATGAGACCAATTTTCAGGCTTAATAAAGAAGATTCCTGCCAGAATAAAAAGAGCAAGTGCGGAGAACTTCAAGACAACCAAAGCAGAATTAAACCGCAAAGCTGCTCTAGAATTTAACAGCACCACGCCAGTTACAAATACCAAAACCAGTATCGGCAGTAAATCTATATAAGTCCCCGCCTGCGGATTAAAGGTTCCATTGAGCATCTTGGGCATACTTAAACCAAAACCATTCAGCAAACCTTTCAAATAGGATGCCCAACCAGAGGCAACACTAGATACAGCCGTCATAAATTCCATAATGGTCAGCCAGCCTACTATCCAAGCTGGAAACTCACCAAGAACAGCATAAAGATAACTATAAGCACCCCCATTTGCAGGAATTCTTGACGCAAATTCTGCATAAAAGAAAGCAGACATACTCACGCAAAGAGCAGAAATAATAATCGAAACAACTAAAGCAGGACCAGCAAGCGTGGCAGCCGCTGTTCCGGTAATCGTAAAAATCCCCGTTCCTACCATAGCGCCAATTCCCAACAAAATCAAATCCAACAATCGTAAATGACGCCGCATGCCAGTCCGATCTCGACTAACATCTTTTTTTCTAAATATACCCATCCCAAACTCCAATTTCCTAGATTGAATTATTCTACCATAAAAGCAACTAAAAAGGAATCCGACAGACTATTTTTTATGAAGGAAATTAAAACAAGAGTAAGATTTAACTTACTCTTGTTTTAATTACTATGTCAATAACATTTTTCATTATGCTTATCACTAATCTCCAACTTACATTGACACAATCTTACGGTAACTGCGCGATGTGATGAGAAATACTAAAATATACACAATGAAGAAGACAACACAGACACCGAGCGTTACTTCGAGCATCAAAGTGGCATTCAGTACGCCGAGCACTTTCAGCATGAGGCTCAGCATGTGATAAGCAAAAGCCAGATGCACGAAAGCAAAGGCAAGTGGCAAAAAGAAGACAGTCAGCACTTGCTTGCGAATCGTTTGATAAGTTTGTTTTTCGTCCAGACCAACCTTTTGCAAAATGACAAAACGCTCACGATCTTCAAAGCCTTCTGAAATTTGTTTGTAGTAAATAATCAAAACAGTCCCCAACATAAAGACAATTGAAAGGAAAATACCAATAAAGAAAATACCACCTAACATACTCATGATTTCTTGATTAGAAATTGCTTTTGTATTTCCATAAACACCTGCTGGATCTGGCAAAGTCTGATTAAAGTTCCGTAATTTCTTTTGATAAATTTTATCCAGCTTTGCTTTGGTTTTATCAGAAGCTTTGATATTCAAGCCACCATATAACTCTGGATTAATATTCCATTTATCCTTTTCTATAGCCTCTAATCGTTCAGGATGATTGACAACCATAAAAAGCGACTGAGGGATAATGATATTATACTGATCTTGAATATTACCAACGACAAAATCATTCTTCAAGATGCTCTTAACAGTTAACGTCTGACCAGCTAGTTTGAGCGGCTGACTTTGTGAAATGTTCATTCCCTTTGCAAAAACTGCTGTCTCATTATCTTTTAAATGCAATGTTTTGCCAGTCATTTTCTGATAATCATCAGCGGAAAACAGCAGAATGTAAGCCTGTGGTGAAAATTGTTGTTCACCCTTAGCATAAATATCAAATTGTTTTCCCTTCTGAGACTTGATTCCCATGGAATAATACTGGTAAGCCTGCCGCTTAGTAACATAGAGTTTATTTTCATGAGCAAATTCAGTCAAGACCTGTTCTAGTTGCTTAGCATGAGCACCCTTTCCTCGTACGGAAAAATCATTCGGAAATAAGACTTTTTGTAAATATTGGCTGCCCGCATAGACATTAATCCCTCCAGACAAAGTCACCAAAACCATCGTTGAAAGAATCGAAATCGTTGCCAGTCCAACCGCATTTTTCTTCATCCGAAAAATCAGATTGGACACAGAAATTAAGTTATTAGGTTGATAATAATAACCTTTGTTCTTTTTTAGTAACTGTAAAAACACTGTAACACCCGCATTAAACAGCAGATAAGTTGCTAAGATAACAAAGAGAACCGCTACAAAAAAGATAAAGATAGCTGCCAAAGGATTTTTCACATTTAAGGCCAAATAGTATCCGAACGCAAGAGAGGCAAGACCAGCAATGGTTTGCAACCATAAAAATCGGCCTTTTTTCTCACCGCTACTCTTTTCCTTCGCCAACTGCAAGGCATTGAAACGCATAATACGAAGGCCGTTGATAACCACTAAGCCCGCAAAGATACAGGCATAGGTTGCTACAACAAAAATTAGAACAGGCAATTGGAAAGTGGAAACCAAGACAACTTTTAACCCCATCAATTTCAGGAGGAAAGCGTAAATTAAATTATCAAAAACAACACCAAGACTAATTCCAATAGTAACAGTTGTTATCCCTAAAATGAATAACTCAATAAACGTCATGATAAAGAGATGGCGTTTGTTTAGACCCAGCATCCCGTAAAGTCCTAACTCTTTGGAGCGATTTTTCATGACAAAGCTATTAGCATAAAAAACGATAATTGCCGCAGCAATTGTCACAATAATCACACCAAGAGCTAAGACAAACACAATGGAGTCTGCTCCTTGCAATTGTTGCAAATGAGGATTAAAGGCTAAAGAACTAAAAATATAGGAAATCGCTACCGCTAAGCAAGTGGCTAAAGCGAATGGATAATAAAGTTTGCGATTTTTTATCAGATTAGAAATCGCTAATTTTCCGGTTAATCTAAACACCTTACCCCACCTCACTTGCCATGACCGTTAAGGTATCAGAAATCTCTTGGAACATCTGCCGCTCCGTCTTGTCGCCTCGGAAAATC